>CACGLE010000007.1 GCA_902573725.1 uncultured SAR116 cluster alpha proteobacterium | reverse complement strand
ATTTGTATCTCGCAAAGTGGCTGATGTGATTACAACGCCCTTTGCTTTTTGCAATACAAACTCGCTAAATGGAATAGTTGGGTCTAGCCAGTGTCGGTAAAGTCCGATATCCCTATCCTCGCCCTCTATTCTGCTAATTTGCATCCAGTCAATGAATCCGTCTCTGCCTATTTTATCATTCTCTGAAGATACCAAGTCTTGCAATTGTAATGACCAAGAAGATAAGGGCATAATAGCGCGTTGCTGAAGGCTTTTTATGATTGATTCAAAACGAGACTTAGTCTGACTTTCTAAATTTTCAGAATTTTTATCCATTGTGGATATTAAGATATCTTCTAGCTGTTTAATTAAAGTCAAAAGTGAGTTTAGGTTTTTTGAAAAATCTTGGGCAGCTTCTAGGATATCAAAAGGTACTGGATAAATTTCACTTTGGATGTCATAGAGACTATCTATATTTGTAACTCGACTATATAAACACATTCTTAGCGCTGAAAAAAATATCTCTGCTGTACCAAATTTATTTGAGGACGATATACGTTTTTGCCAACCGCTGCTTGGTAATTCACGAGCAACACCAATTATTAGGTCCATTATACTTAATGCGTTCTCATCTCCATTAATCAAATCTGAAACTCTATTTCGTAAACCGCGCATGCGGCCTTTTAGGCCATCTTCATCACCTCTTATCCATCTGCGCATTTCTGATGTTTCGATAGCTGTCAAAGCGCTACTAAAGGCAATGTCTGCAGCGTCAAATACGTGATGACCTTCATCAAAAATTATTCTAGTCGATAGGGCATGATTTTCTTTTTGTGAAAAAACAGACTGGATTATTGATAGTGCGTGATTGGCAATAACAATATCTGCTCGACGTGCCTCTCGAATAGATTTTTCTACAAAACATTTTTTATAATGACGACAAGCAGAATGAATACACTCACCTCGCTTATCTGCAAGGCCGAGAGTATATCTACTATTTATAAGGTCTACAAGCCATGCTGGAAAATTTGCTCCTGTTAAATCTCCGTCTGGAGATGCACTTGCCCAGCGAGCCATTAGACCAAGGGCAATTGCATTTTTTGGTTTTCCCGGCATCTGAAATAGTGCTTCATCTAGATTAAGAAGGCAGAGATAATTTTCTCTACCCTTTCGAATTACAACTCTTTTATGTTCTTCACTTTTTGATTTGTTAATTGAATTGGAACTAGTAGACTCATTTTTTTCTGGGAGTCTTCGGAGTTCATCTGCAATTTGATGCTGTAGATTTCGTGTATAGGTAGATATCCACACAGTGCTATCATTTACTTCCGCCCATAGACTAGCAGGGGCGAGATAACCAAGAGTTTTACCTGTCCCAGTCCCGGCTTCAGATAATAAGAGTATTGGATTTGGTCTGTTATCAGTCTGATCAAAAACCTTACAATTTGTTGTTGTATAATCTATTTGTGTTTTCCTAATTTCTGAGTTTGGGCCAAGCATCTCAGATAATCTACTTTTTGTCATATCGGGTGGAATTGGCTTTGTTCCAGGTTCTCCTTTTGGGGGTAAATCTTTTGTCTCCTTCAAATTATTCCAAATAGCTGCATGCGCAGGATTTGGAGGACCTGTTGATATTTTGTTTCTTCCTAAGAGAGGTAGAATAAGCGCAGCCCAAAGCCATCCTCCTTTTCCCATCATTTCTGCAATATTTCCGAGATTGTTTGACGAATATAAAGAATTTTTCTCAGGATTCTCTATTACAAATTCAGATAAATTATTTAACAAATATTGCGTAATAGTTCGTAAAAAAATAGTTTTATCAATATTTGTTTTTGGACGGGCAAGGCCCGTAACAATGGCAAGCCCGGAAGGGTTTGGAACACAAAATTCAGCTGGTTTAACAAAGGCAAAAAGTTCAAGTATATCCAAGGCCTTATTAAGTTTCATGCCAATTTTTTTTTCAGTCCATTTTCTGTGACAAATTAGTGGAGGGTTTTCATTAGCTAAAAACTCAATTAGTTCTTTATTAGAGGGGGTGCAAATCTCTCCATCAGTAGAAACCCAGTTATTTTTATTAATAGTAGGGTATAAAATTGGATAATCAGCAATATCAGGGCTAAGGTAGTTGAAAATTGGCATAATTCTAACATAGGGATTGGAATTAAATCGCGCTAGGTGTATTCCCTTATATTGGTAAAAATTGTAACTTTGAAGATTATAATAATATTTTTTCCGGGTAATAATTTTTTGGTTCTTTAGATGCCTAAAAAAAGGTTTTTTTTTATAAATAATTTCTACTAGAAAACAGTTTAGTTACAGTTTACACAAAACAAAAAAGCATAAATGTTTATCTCCAACTATCGGGAATTCGAGGATGTCAAATAAGCCACATTTTAATCACTTATTAGCCAGTCTTGCAGATGAAGCAAAAGCTTGGCCTTTTGTGGAAGCAAAAAATCTTATTAAAAGACTAGAGTCCAAACCAGATAATGCGGGAAAAGAGGTAATATTCGAGACAGGTTATGGACCTTCTGGATTGCCTCATATTGGTACATTTGGAGAAGTGGTCAGAACTAGCATGATCCGTCATGCATTTGAGGTACTAACAGGCAGAAAAACACGCCTTATTTGTTTTTCAGATGATATGGATGGACTACGAAAGGTTCCAGAAAATGTTCCAAATCAAGAAGAGTTGGCTGATTTTCTTGAAATGCCCTTAACGGAGGTTCCCGATCCCTTCCGGACACATACTTCGTTTGGGGCACATAATAATTCAAGATTACAGAAATTTTTGGATAGTTTTGGTTTTAAATACGAGTTTTTAAGTGCTACTGAACTATACCAATCTGGGAAGTTCGATAGAGCTTTGTTAGATGTATTGGATAATTACGAGAATATAATAAATATTATTTTACCAACTTTAGGAGAAGATAGAAGAGCAACCTACAGTCCATTTTTGCCAATCTGTCCAGATACCCGAAAAGTGTTGCAAGTACCTCTTACTGGGCACGATAAAAGAGCTGGAGAGATAAGTTATATTGACCCGCTAACAGGTAGCGAAAGAGTAACCAAAGTCACTGGGGGATGCTGCAAACTACAGTGGAAAGCTGATTGGGCAATGCGATGGCATGCACTGGGTGTGGATTATGAAATATCGGGAAAGGATTTGATAGAGTCGGTAGCGTTGTCGTCAAAAATTTTGAGGACTCTGGGATCAATTCCCCCCGCTGGTTTTTCCTATGAGCTATTTTTAGATCAGAATGGAGAAAAAATTTCTAAATCGAAAGGCAATGGACTTTCCGTTGAAGAATGGCTTAACTATGGCAGTCCTGAGTCTTTATCACTATTTATGTATACGCAGCCAAGAAGAGCAAAAAGATTGTTCTTTGATGTGATACCAAAAACGGTGGATGAATATTTTACCTATTTAGGTAAAATAGCTGAATGTGATGATGCAAGTCTACTTGAGAACCCAGCATGGCATATTCACAAGGGCACTCCTATGGCAATAAAATTGCCGGTAAGTTTTAATCTGCTATTAAATCTTGCTGGTGTGTGTGTAGCAGAGGATAATGAGGTTATGTGGTCTTATGTCGAAAAATATGCTCCTGGTGTGACCCCCGAGACACATCCCCATCTTGATAAGTTAATTAAATATGCAGTTACTTTTTATAAGGATAGAGTGCGCCCAAATAAATTATATCGGTTTGCTAACACCGAAGAAAAAACTCATCTCAAAGACCTAAAAGATGCTCTTTCTAAATTACCAGAAGATGCAACTGCTGAAGAAATACAAAATCAAATTTATGCCATAGGCAAGCAGGCAAAATTTGAAAATTTAAAAGACTGGTTTAGTTGCTTATATCAAATTCTCCTAGGACAGACAAAAGGACCTCGTATGGGCAGTTTTTTCAAATTATATGGTCTGCAACCAAGTCTTAAATTACTTGAAGATGCACTTAACGATAGATTGGGACAAAAAAATTAAAAATGATCTGGCAAATGCTAGCAAATGTTTTAAAGGCCCTTCCAGGCGAGGCATCACATAAAGTAACGGTTGCTGCTTTGTCAAAAGGAATTTACCCAAGATATTCGCCTATTCAAATACCAACTGAAATAGGCGGTCTTCGATTTCCTAATCCAATCGGATTAGCAGCAGGCTTTGATAAGAATGGAGAGGCTATTTCTGGATGTTTTGCGCTCGGTTTTGGAAGTGTGGAAATAGGAACTGTAACCCCGTTGCCGCAGCCCGGTAATCCTAAACCAAGAGTTTTCAGACTACCTGAAGATGGTGCTTTTATTAATAGATATGGTTTTAATAGTGATGGGATGGAGGCCGTAGCGGCGCGTTTATCCAAATGGCGTAAATGCAATAAAACAGAACAATTAATTGGTGTGAATATAGGTGCGAATAATATAACAGAAAATAAAGTAGAAGATTATTTTTCCGCTTGCTTGGGGCTTGCTGAATTAGCAGATTATTTAACGATAAATATCAGTTCACCTAACACTTTCGGGCTCAGAGATTTGCAAAAAGCTTCATTTTTAAAGCAAATAATCAAGAGTGTAAAACTGGCATTGGTAGAAGCAAATTTGGTAAAACCTATTTTCATAAAGTTAGACCCTGATCTAAATAAATCAGATTTATTTTCTGCTATTGAAGTAATGATCAATGAGGGAATTGCTGGTGTAATTATCAGTAATACAACACTTTCAAGGAATAATTTAAAAAATAGAAAAAATATAAAACAGACGGGGGGGTTGTCTGGGGTACCTTTATTTAGGCTATCCAGCGAAAAACTATCAGAGGCGTATATTTTTGCCGAAGGACATATTTCGTTTATTGGAGTGGGGGGTATTTCCTCGATAAAGGATGCATATACTAAAATATTACTTGGTGCTGATATCTTACAATTATATTCCTCACTTGCTCTAAAAGGGCCTCATATAGCGAACCAAATTAATATTGGCCTTGCCAAATTATGTGTTGGCGAAGGGATAAATAATTTAAAGGAGGTTTGCGGTAGTTTTAATTCTTTTTCCAAAGCTCAAAGACATGCCGAACACTCTATAAAAGCACATCTAAACAAACCTTACTATTAAGATTTTGAATTAAATATTTTTATAATAATGGAATAAAGTATCTAGATGATTTTATTTATCGGCAAAGATAGTTACTGACTTGAATTCGTGAAAAACATAACAGAGAAAAAAAAGATTATCCTTATTGATTTTTATGGCGTTTCCAAACAAATTTTCAAATTACAACATAAAAAAACTTAAAAGCTGTATTAATCTAGAAGAGTTGACCTATTAGCTATATTGCTTTATACGCTTCAATTTAAAGATATAAATAAAATTTTTTTTAAGGGATTTTCGATGTCTAAACGTTGTCAGATTACAGGTAAAACCGTTATGAGTGGTAATAATGTTAGTCACGCTAACAATCGAACGCGTAGAAAGTTTCTGCCAAATTTACAGGTAACAACTATGCAATCGGAGATCCTTGGTCGCTCTGTAAAATTGCGGGTATCAACCAGTGCTATTCGTTCTGTTGAAAAACACGGCGGTATAGACCCTTATCTTATTCAGGCTAGGAATAGTGAATTGGCAGATGAAGCGCGTGCATTGAAGTCAGAAATTATTGCCGCTCAAAAGAGTTAAATTTCTTAACATTCTCTCAATCGTTTTTTGTGATTATTTCAACCAGCAAAAATCCTTCGTGGCGATTTAGTGTTTTCATCAAATAAATCTGCGAGCTGAGACATTACGACACCACCCAATTGCTCTGCATCGGTTATGGTCACAGCTCGTTCATAGTAACGGGTAACATCATGGCCAATACCAATTGCCAGTAATTCGACAGGTGAACGTTCTTGTATTAGTGAGATAACCTGTCGTAAATGTTTTTCAAGGTAATTTCCACTATTTGCAGAAAGTGTGGAGTCATCTACAGGAGCGCCATCTGAGATAACCATCAATATTTGTCTATCTTCATGACGAGCAAGTAACCTGTTGTGAGCCCACATTAAGGCTTCCCCATCTATGTTTTCTTTAAGAATACCTTCACGAAGCATTAATCCTAATGAACGTCTTGCTCGGCGATAGGGAATATCACCTGCTTTATAAATGATATGTCGTAAGTCATTTAATCTTCCAGGCTTATCTGGCTTTCCTTCAATTTGCCACTCTTCTCTTGCCTGTCCGCCTTTCCATGCTTTTGTTGTAAAGCCAAGGATTTCAACTTTTACACCACACCTTTCTAAAGTGCGGGCAAGAATATCTGCGGTGACGGCGGCAATTGTAATAGGTCGACCACGCATAGAACCAGAATTATCCAATAGTAAGGTAACAATTGTATCCCTAAATTTAGTGTCTTGCTCTTGTTTGAATGATAACGCAGATAGGGGCTGAGTCACTACACGATGTAGTTTACCCGCGTCTAACACACCTTCCTCAAGGTCAAAATCCCAAGATCGATTTTGGTAAGCCATTAGTTTACGTTGCAGTCTGTTGGCTAATTTCGCAATTACACTAGTTAGGCTTTCAAGATGCCTATCAAGAAGCCCTCTTAGCCTATCAAGCTCCTCAGAGTCACATAACTCCGAAGCCTCTATTACTTCGTCAAACTTATCTGTAAACACTCTATACTCATGGTTTCGGATGTTATCAACTGATTTATAATCTCTAGGGTCTCCCCCTGGCGAATCTCCCTCTGCATGTCCATCCATCTCCTGATCTGCTTCATCGTCTAATCCATCATCAGAAGCCATCGCTGCGGCATCACCTTCCGTTTCTATAGATTGTGAGTCATCTCCATCTGACTCCTCCTCTCCCGATGCAGAATGAGCTTCCTGTTCGCTCTCCTGTTCATCTTCAGTTTGTTGATTACTCCCATCATCATCCCCTTCGCCTTCGTCTCCACCCTCAGAATTTTCTCCAAGGTCACTTTGTAATGCACCGATTAATTGTTTGGCGAAATCTGCAAATACAATTTGATTTTGAGTAGCTGTCTTCATCTTTTCCAATAAATTTCCAGCTTTAGACTCGATGAACGGCCTCCACAAATCCATTGCCATGCCAGCCGCGGAAGGTGGAGCTTCACCGGTTAATTTTTCTCGGATAATCAGTCGTACAGCTTCTGATAAGCCGTTTTCTATTTGGTCAGATGCCTCTGGTGAGGGAACACCTAAAGGGTGTAGTGTGTAATGTGATTCAAGGCGTTCAGTCAGATTTTTCCGGACACCTGCCATATTATTGGCTCCGATAGCTTCAACTCTAGCTTTTTCTGCAGCTTCAAATATTATTTTGGCAGCAGATGATTTTGGACTAACTCTTTGATGGGTTTTCTTATTGTGATGTGCAAGCCATAAACCAGCAGCATCACTGGCCCCTCGTAGCTGGTTTTCCGAGTTAGTAGAACGCTCTGATGGCGGCGTTGGCAGTCTTACGGTATCGTTGGATATAAGGCTATCCTGACCAACATATCTAACTTCATGTTGGGTACCACCTGCTAACGCTCGCAAGCTTGCTGCATTTGCTTTCAAAAATATTTCATCTACAGGTTTGCTCACTATGACAGACCGTTTCTGATTCAAGAAGATATGGTTGAGAAGCTGGATGACTCAGGTAGGTCGACACCAAATACTCGCTGATAATATTCTGCTATAATTGGTCGCTCTACTTCATCACATTTATTTAAAAAGCTTAATCTGAAAGCGAGAGTTATGTCATTAAAAATACGAGCATTTTCAGACCAAGTGAGAACTGTTCTAGGTGACATAACAGTGGATAAGTCACCAGCCATGAAACCCTTTCTGGTTAGGTCAGCTAAACGAACCATTTGTGAGACCTGCTCTTTACCCTGCTTTGTATCGTAACTTTTTTGTTTTGCGACAATTATATCTACTTCATCAGAATGCGGTAAATAATTTAGGGTAGCCACTATCGACCATCTATCCATCTGGCCTTGGTTTATTTGCTGAGTGCCGTGATATAGACCTGTTGTATCACCGAGACCAACTGTATTTGCAGTCGCAAATAATCTAAAACTAGCATTTGGGTGAATGACTTTATTAGTATCAAGTAACGTTAATTTTCCATCCACCTCTAAAACACGTTGTATAACGAACATTACATCAGCTCTTCCCGCATCATATTCGTCGAATACTAAAGCAACCGGATTTCTTAATGCCCACGGCAATAAACCTTCCTTGAATTCTGTTACTTGTTTACCGTTTTTTAAAACAATAGCATCCTTACCTATGAGATCAATTCGGCTTATATGGCTATCTAAATTAATCCGCAGGCAAGGCCAATTTAACTTGGCTGCTACCTGTTCAATATGAGTTGATTTACCCGTTCCATGGTACCCTTGAATCATTACACGCCGGTTGAATGCAAACCCAGCTAAGATTGCAAGAGTAGTATCATGGTTAAACTGATAATCTGGGTCCAATGTAGGAACATATTCAGAAATATCAGAAAAACCAGGGACTTCCATATCCAAGTCTAATCCAAATGTTTCCCTTACATTATAATTGGTATCAGGAGTTGGTATCGAATGTGCGTCAATGCCGTTATTGATAATTTCAGACAAAAGAGTTCACCTTTCTAATTATTGAAGATGGGCTTAAGTTTTATACAGTACTATTAAATGTTATAAATCTGTGTCAATTTATTGATAATCAATGATAAAATCCACCCAAAAATTTTTTATTACTTATTTCAATTTTGAAGTAGCTTCGGGATATAATTGTTTTAATATGCTATAGGCAATATTAATATCTTTTAATCGTTCTTCAGCTCCTGTGTCCCCCTGATTCTTGTCTGGGTGATTTAACTTTGCCAATTTTTTATAGTGCTGTTTTATTTTTTTTTGTTCAGAACAGGGTTCCATGTCAAAAATTTCCCAAGCCCATCTTTCGTCAGGGGGCATTGTTTGCTGACCTTTAGTTTTTTTTCCTTTATTATTATTTGGAAAAAAACCAAATATATCCCCTGAAGTGAAATTACTGGAATTCTTAAAATAGGAATCCGTTCCGCCAGTTCCGAATCTCCAACTTGGCCGCTCCCAGGTAGTTGCGCGTCTTATTTCTGCTTCAAGTGCATCTCCATTTAAACCATCAAAGTAATTCCAACCTTTATTATATTCGCGCACATGCTGAAGACAGAACCAGACATAGGAACGTAAATCGTCACGGTTACGTGGTGCGGGATAAATGCCATCTTCTAAACAATCTTCCGCTTCACATTTTTTGGTTTGCGAGGGTTCCTCTTTGAGTCCTCTTATTTCTGGTATCTTTGCTTTCGTCATATTTGTAAACTAAGGTTATAAGTTTATTAAGACAAGGTGATAGATTAAATTTACAGATTAAATCTTAATTTAATTATTTAAATAAATTACAAGTTGCAATGAAAGAGTAAAGAAGATGTCAACTAGAAGCCTAATAGAGAATTTATTAACTGATGCATTTTCTCCAAATTTTTTAGAAGTGCGAGATGTGAGTGCGGCTCATTATGGTCATGCAGGTGCAAAAGAGGGGGGTGAAAGTCATTTTGAAGTTGATATAGAAGCTAAGGCATTTTCCGAAAAAACCAGAGTACAATCTCATCGATTGATCTATGGGGTATTAAAGCCCTTATTAGATACTTCAGTACATGCTGTAGCTTTGAATGTTAAATCAATTTAAATCAGCACAATTTTATTTATTGTTAGCCTCTGAATAGGCTATACAGCTATTTTTTAGATTATTTTCTTGATTAATTTCTGGTAAATTATTTGCTTCTATTCCCCTCCTTCTTTGACGAGATATTTCGCCTCCGATAGTCTGATAGGCTGTGGTTGCAATAGGCCCGGTTAATTCAGTGATATGTGTGCATCCGGAAGGTCCCCCAATCCTTTCTTGAACGCGTCGCTTCCAACCGGGGCCTATCTTTATTCCAATCAAGTTTTTAAAGTTTTCTGCTCCTTTTGGACAAATTTGATAAGGTCCCGAAATTGTTATCGCATGAGCATCCTTGACTCTTAAATTTGAATCAACCGTTATTCTCACTTTCATGTGATGATAGGGCGTATCTTTTTTGACCATGCCATGTGTGTCAGACGGGAAATCATAGGTTTTACTGTCAGTAAGCACAGCTTCGATATCAAAATCTCCATCTTTTCTTATATAACCCATACAGTGAATATTTCTATTGTGGACGAGTTTACGATCTCTTGGGTTCTGCAGATTCATCTTAAACCTCAATTTTTTTAGTAGTTATGAAGAATTTTCTAATCGGATTACATAGAAAATGATTTTTTTTGGCCAACGTGTTTTTGTTTCGTCCATATTCTAAGACTTGTAATTTGGTTATTTTGTCTATGAATAACGCGAAAGCGTATTCCATGAATATTAAATTCTCCTCCTGGGAGAGGAATAGTTCTGGTTTCATATAACAATAACCCAGCTATTGTGGATGCATCACTATCAGGCAGATTAATATCTAGTATCCTGTTTAGATCTCGAATAGTTACATTTCCATCAACCACATATGAACCATCAGCTTGCGCGGTGCAACCCGCTAGTTCTACATCATGTTCATCATCAATGTCACCTACAATTTCTTCAATGATATCCTCTAGTGTCACAATGCCTCTAAAATCACCATATTCATCTACTACGATTGCAAAATGCTCCCTCCTTGTTCTAAATGCTTGAAGCTGATTAGCAAGCAATGTTGTTTCTGGAACGAAGTAAGTGGGACTAGCTATTTTGGCTACGTCGAACTTTTTCTTGTTTTTGTTGTTAGAGTTTTGCAGAGCTCTTAATAGGTCTTTTACATGTAAAACACCTATTATATTCTCAGGTTTTCCAGAGTATACAGGTAAGCGAGTGTGAGGTGAGTTAAGAACAAATGAGACAATATCTTCTGGTTTGTCTTCTACATTTACCATAGATACTGAGCCACGATGTGTCATTATTTCATCTACAGTCAGCTCGGATAAATCCAAAACTGAAGATAACATCGCTTTTGTTTCTTTTAGCTCTGAAGTGCTTTCTCCCATTTGAAGGTCAATCATACCTCTGAGCTCTTCTTCTCTATCTTCAGAAATTTCGGAGGTTCTCCCAAGAAAAATAAGAGAGATCCATCTCATTGTCATTGTGAGAGGAGTTAAAATTAGAACAATAAATCTAATTGGAGTTGCAACCACTAAAGCGAATTGATTTGCATTTTTAATAGCGTAAGTTTTAGGTAATACCTCAGCAAAAATAGTGATTAGAATCGTCATCACTAAAGTTGCTATGAAAACACCTGAGTCGTCAAAAAATGCTATCGCCGCTGAAGTCGCGAGTGCCGATGCTAATACATTTACAGCATTGTTTCCTATAAGTATTGCACTTATAAGGGAGTCTTTGTCATTTTTAAGTTTTTCTACTAACGACGCATTTCTATTTCCGTTATTAGCAAGTTGACGCATTTTTGCATCAGAAGCAGCTGTGAGACCAGTTTCAGAGCTCGAAAAAAACCCTGATGCAAAAATCAAAATAATTATTGAAACAATCAAAGTCCAATATTCAAACATGATTGACTCCCTTAGCAATAAAAAATGATGAAATTTCCTCTTCTGATATATTTGGGACAACACAAGCTCTTCCAATTCTATTTGCCAGAATAAAGGTTAATTTGTTGGAAACAGTTTTTTTATCTTTTTTCATTTGTTCAATGATTTGAGAAATTGGAGCTTTTCCAGCTGGAAGAGATGCGTAATTATCTGGTAAACCAGCCTGTGCAAGATGAGAGTGGACACGTTCCGCATCCTCTTTTGAACACAATTGTTTTGTATGAGAGAGATCAAATGCTAGTCCTAAACCTGCGGCAACTGCTTCTCCATGTAATAACTCTCCGTTATACTTGGCAATAGCTTCAAATGCATGGGCAAAGGTATGACCAAGGTTAAGCAAAGCACGCATTCCTTTTTCCGTTTCATCTGAAGCAACAATTTCTGCTTTCATTTCGCAAGAGCGTTTGACAGCATATATTACTTTATCTTGTTTTAAGTCTAATATATCGGACCAGTTTTTTTCTAACCAGTTAAAGAAATTAGCGTCGCCAAGAAGTCCATATTTAACTATTTCCGCATAACCTGAAAGTAATTCTCTTTTTGAAAGAGAGTATAATACGTTAGTGTCAGTAAGGACTATTTTTGGTTGATGAAATGCGCCAATCAAATTTTTACCTGCTTGCGCATTTATCCCAGTCTTACCTCCCACAGAACTATCAACCTGAGCAAGAAGGCTGGTCGGTATTTGAATATATTCAATGCCTCTAAGAAGACTTGCAGAGGCAAAGCCAACTAAGTCTCCAATAACTCCGCCACCGAGAGCGATAAGAATTGTGTTACGGTCAATTCCGATATTAAGAATGTCATTACAAATTTCAGTGAAGACGGATAAAGATTTTGAGTTTTCACCTGAAGGAACTCGCAAATTATTTAGTTTGCCACAAATTGGGGAAATTGTTTCAGCAAGTAAATTTTGATAAATAGGGCCAATAGTAGTATCCGAGATTATGATACAATGTCTGTTAGACACAAAATCATAAAGATAAGTATCAGCAGCTTTGAGTAAATTAGGTCCTATTAAAATTGGGTAGGATCTATCATCTAAGCCAACATTTAATTTTTCAGCCTTGGTCATTTTATGTCCTCAAACCGAGATGATTTTAACCTTAATACTTTTCTATCCTTAAGTTCTTTTATTATTAAATTTAAGGATTGGGTGGTAGATAGGTTGTCTGTATCGATAACAATATGAGCTTTCTTATAAAAAGGTTCTCGCTCTTCATATAAGTTCGCCAACGTTAAAAGCGGGTCACTGTTTGCAAGTAAGGGACGATTGTTTAGATTTTCCATTCTAGCTAATAATGTTTCTGGTTTTGTACGAAGCCATATTGTTACTGACGTATTGTTTAGCATCTCTCTAATTTCATCAGAAATGAATGCCCCTCCGCCTGTCGATAAAATAACTGGGGAACGCCCAAGAATATCGGCTATTACACGATTTTCGATATTTCGAAATTTTTCTTCTCCGCTGAGCTCAAAAATTTCTGGAATTGATATTCCGGCACGCTGAACAATTTCCTCATCACTATCAACAAAATCTGCACATATAGTTTTGGCAAACTGTCTACCAAGCGTTGTTTTACCTGCGCCCATTAACCCTATAAACGCTACAGTATTCGATAAAATGAAATTTTTTTTGTTTTTCATAATATACTTTTTAACGACCTTACAAGCTTTCGGCAAATAAGAACTTAATTAAAAAGGAGAAAAATAAATGGCACCTACAATTTTTTTGTGCCGCATTCACGCCATAATCATATTCTAAATCAATTGAAAGGCCATTTGAATTTTAGATTAGTATGGATCTCAGGGTTCAAAGTGCTAATTCGAGTTGCAAGTGAATGAAGGTAATGAGGCCAAAAATGAAGATGTTTTTCACAGTTATAATCCTAATTATAGTTAGCGTAGTTTTAGGTTCTGTGTTTTTGTCTAATTGGAATATACCAGCACCAACTAAATTAGTGTCTGAAGTGATAGATGATAGTAATTTCAGGAATTAAAATGGCAGTTTGGGCAAGGTTTTTTTTAACAAGTATTTTCTTGTTTATTATACCTCAATCAGGATTATCTCAAGACGTTATTTATAGCAGAAATTCTAACTTGGAAGGTAATATAAACTCTCCTCAAAATTTACCTCAGGGTTCACTGCAATCATTTTTTCCGCCAACTCAAGTGCCAATGGAAGAATACACCACGCCCATCGTAACTCAGAAAAATAATCAGCCAGTATTAAATTTATTTGATTTAACCGCAACTATTGTAGATGAAGAAAATGACAACCAAACAGAGATTCTTACTGAAAATAGTGCTGAAATATCCAATATTAAAGATGATAATGACACTAGTCAGTCTATTTCAAACGAACAGTTAATAGATAGTGATGTTTTTAATAATGATGCATCTGAGAGGAGCATTATTCCTTCTAAGGATAACACATCTGATATTGATAAGCTCATCAGCGAGCTATTTCCTGCGAAAGTTGTTGAATCAGAAACTAAATCCAATATGCAGATTGATGAAAGTTCATTTCAGCCAAAATTTACGAACAGCGCCGACGAACAAAGCCAACAAAGTGGTAATCTTGTGACGCCTGCAGTTAATGTAGACCTGCGAGAGTTATCTGGTGTGGGATTGGTAACAACTGGAATATCTGATTGGCAGCAGAGAGAAATGCCATTTAATATATTACTTTGGAACGGATCTAAGCCAAAAAATATTGAATATTTATATCAAGTGAGTGAGCCTTATGGTTCATCTAAAACAATAAACTCACTGGTCTATTCCTCTATAATCAGAAAGTCAGCGCCTCCCAGCGGAGTTACTGGTAATATTGCGTTGTCACAATCATTGGTTTTTGCTCGGATGGAATGGCTGGCGCGAGCAGGCAGATCGGAAGCCTTAGCTGATCTTATTCGAAAGTTACCTGAGGATGACAAGGGATGGGAAAATTGGCAGAGATGGCTTGGCGCATATAATTTATTGTCATATAACGATTCCCAAACTTGCGCCCAAGCAGATAAAAAAGTATCACAGGAAATTGATACTTTCTGGCTTAAGGTACAGATATTATGCAGAGTTATAGATGGAGCGTACGAGGATGCACTGTTTTTAGCTGAGTTGATGAGTACAAGCGGAGAAGAGGACCCCTTATTTTTTTCATTACTTCAAAATTTTCAATCTTCTCAATCAATTAATAACATTCCAACACAGCCCTCTTTAACACCGCTTCATTTAATTTTAATGGATTTAGCGCAAGCTCCTATTGAATGGCATCAAATTTCAGAACTTCCACTTTCAATGATGCAAGCTAGCAATCTAATTAAAAATACGACACGAGAAGCAAGATTGGCATTTGCTATGAGGCAAATTTTACAACAGAGTGATATAGCATATGAAGCTTCAGCTCTTATTCGTAGTTTGTATGATCCTGAACGTCAAATGGAGACAGATTTCAGTATATTACAAAACACAAAAGGTGACTTAAGGCTAATAGCTAGTGCGGAAATTTATGCAGCGTTGGCTGGAAATATGTTTCAAGCAGAAATCCAAAGAGATTATGATCTTCTTTTCTTAGCCTCATTTAAGGAGGAGGTTGAGTTTGGGAATGGTAAAGCATTATTACCATTTTATGCTGAACTGGCCAGAACACGACTAGGCGCTGACACATTGCCTATCATACCAATTGAATTAAAAACACAATTTGAGCAAATTATTTTACTTGATGACTTACAAAAAATGTCTATCCAAAATATGCTAGACACATCTGAAGATATTAATCCGTTACTCCTTATGTTTAATATTGATAAAGCTGAAAAATCACCCTTTGATGTGCTTCAAGAATTAGGGTTATGGCATCTTTTACCTGTTTTTGATCAAGCATCAATGATTAAAGAGCCATTTGATTGGCTTGAGTCAGCCTCGATGAAGACGGCTAAACCAACAGCCCACGAGAGCTTAGAATTAGAACCAATGTTGAAAAATGCGTTACTCTCATCATCGGCTAGTCAACGCACCGCAGAGACAATTTTAATTATATCTTCATTGTTTCAGAAGCATAAGCTAAATCATATTTCTGCAAACGATTTGGCTTTAGTTGTAAAGTCGTTAAAAGAAATAGGTTTTAATGAAGCAGCTGAAGATTTAGTCAAGGAAATTGTTACGTCACATTTGTTAGAAAGATTTTGGAAGCAAGAAGCATAATTTTTTGGGCTTGAAACCTAACTTCGCCTAGTTACAGTATATATAAACTAAATTAGACTTATTTTTTGGTTCGTTAGCCTTCCGGTAACATTAGGATTATAGGGTGTCCATAATAAAAAAAGACCAGAAAATTAATATATTTTTGCAGGTTTTAGCAGCTGAAACTGGTGCATCTAAAAACACATTATTAGCATATGAAAAAGATTTGGTTTTAGCTGACTCCCATACTCAGTCAATTTTTCAGAAAAATCTTTCTTCCGCCAACGAGCGGGAATTACTTTCCTGCCTATCCCGTTGGCAAAAACAAGGGAAATCGGCAAAAACTATTACAAGAAGGATTAGTGCTCTTAAACAAATGATGAAGTGGTTAGTGTCTGATGGCTATAGAACAGATAATCCTACTACCTGGCTTGATAATCCTAAACTTCCTCAAACTATCCCTGTAAGTTTGTTGGAGACCGAAATATATTCTATTTTAGAAGCGGCAGAGAAGCTATCACCACCAGACAATTTAAGAATGTCAGCGGGAATTGAAATTTTATATGGAGCTGGATTGCGTATTTCAGAACTGCTTCAGGTAAGAAGAGCTGATATAATTTTTATAAAAAGTTTAGTCTTGGTTCGTGGTAAAGGTGGGAGAGAGCGTTTGGTGCCACTGACAAATGTTTCGTTAGTTAAAATAAAAAACTGGCTGGAAAAAAGGGATGTCGCAGGTCCTGATACTCATCATGAGCAACTCCTAGCATTACCTAGTGAACCTGTATTAACTCGGCAAAAATTTTCTACTCTTTTAAAAAAAATTGCTTTGATAGCACAAATTGATCCGGCTCGAGTTAGTCCTCATAAGCTAAGGCATTCCTTTGCAACTCATATGCTAAACAGGGGAGCAGATTTAAGAAGTTTACAAATGATGCTCGGGCATGCAGACATTTCCACAACACAAATTTACACCAAAACACGTCCAGAACGTCTTCATGGGTTAGTCTCTACAAATCATCCACTTTCTCAGAAAGATAGTTAGAATAATAGCACACTTATTATAATCATTAAAAAAACTTAGAAGATTAATCTGATTTCCAGGCTCCGATGGCATTTCGGGCAATATCTACTTCTTTTAAATTAACTTCTGCTATGACTAGTTCAGTCTGAAGAGTTTTTGCCTCCGCAATAATCTGACCCCAAGGATTAACTATAAGTGAATGACCATAAGTTTGGCGACCATCTGCATGTGTTCCCGATTGGGCAGCAGCTATAATAAAACAGCCCGTCTCAATTGCCCTAGCTCGTTGTAAAACGTGCCAATGTGCTTTACCAGTTTTTTCCGTAAAAGCCGCAGGTGTTACTATTATTTCTGCTCCAGCCTGTGACATTTTACGATACATTTCAGGAAATCTTACATCATAGCATATTGAAAGCCCAATATGTGCTATTTCTGTTTGAGCTGTTACTAGTTGATTACCAGTGTAAAAGTAGTCAGACTCACGGTAGATTTTTCCATCGCCAACGTCTGCATCAAACATATGAATTTTGTCGTATGTAGCAAGGCATTCCCCGTATTTGCCAATTAAAAAACCACGATTTAATATTTTTTCTTGACCTGATTTTTTTAATATGAGTGAGCCAACAGATATCATAATACTGTATTGTCTTGCTAGCCACTTAATTTTTTTAATAGTTTCTGAATTGTCTGCCAGCTCCGCTTTTTCTTCAAGATCTTGCCGATCTTTAGCAATTAGATTTGCGCATTCAGGAAAACAAATTAAGGAGGCGTTTTTTAAGCTCGCGTTTTGAGTCAGTTTTTCGATTATATATTGGTTTTTAGAAATCTCATTTGATGCACAAAATTGTGCCGCTGCAACAAGCATCATTCATTTCCTAGCAATTAAGCAATTCTTTAAGTTTACCGTTTAACGACATTTCAATCAATTCCTCAGAGCCCCCAATATGAATGTTATTGATGAAAATTTGTGGCACAGAAGTTTTGCCACCAGCTCTGTTTGACATTGCTTTTCTTCCCTCTTTGTCGAGAGTTAAATCATATTGTCTATAGCTAATATTATAGCTTTTTAATAGTTGTAGTGCACGATAACAATAACCACAAAAATCTGTTGTGTAAATTTCAACTTGATTATGCATTTTTATCTCTTTTTATTTTGATTGATTTATATGTTATTTAAATTCAATTTCCAATCATTGCAATTTAACACATACTTTTTTAAATATTTAAAATTTCTAAACGACAAATTTCATAAAAAAGTGCTTAAAATTATTTTTATTATTATTTTAAACGAATTTTGTTAAATCATTCCCTATTAAAACAGTTTAAAAAGAAAATATATTTAATGAACTTACTCATGGCTGATCGCCTAGAAATATAAATGAAAACTCTTTTTGATAACAAAATGCTTGCAAATAACCGCATAAGGGCTTTGTTCCAACCAGAGGATACAATGTTTTTGCGCCAAGCTTCTATTACCCGATTACTTGACAGATTATACGATGTAAATCGGAATTTTAGCTCAATTCTAGATATTGGCTGTTTTAACGGCACACTTGCAAAACAACTATTATCAATGTCACCAGCTAAGCATACCGAAAATTTTACGCTGCATCAGATCGATTTATCGAGGAAAATGGGTATTTTTGCGCATGCGAAGGCTAAATTTACTCACAGCCCCGAAATGAAAATCCCTCAGGAAATGGATTTTTTTGACCTAATTTTGTCATCACAATATTTTCAATGGGTAAATGATCTTCCGGGAATGTTAACCCAATGTCGTAATAAATTGAAACCAGACGGGCTTTTGCTAGCTAATTTTTTTGGAGGTCGAACCCTTCAAGAATTACGAGCCTGCCTTACTCAGGCAGAGATGGAGTTAAGCAAAGGAGCATATACAAGATGTATTCCGATGGTTGACATAAAGGCTGCTGGTGGGTTACTTCAGCGTGCTGGTTTTGCTCTCCCGGTATGTGACTCAGATATAATAGAAGTTTTGTACCCTTCAATTTTTGAATTAATGTTAGACTTAAGAAGAATGGGCGAGGCCAATGCTCTTGTTTCAAGAAGTAGGCAGTTTACATCGAAAAAATTATTTCAAAGAGCAGGCCAGATATACCAGCAACAATTTTCAAATAATGATAAAAGTATAATTGCAACTTTTGAGCTTGTCACCCTTACTGGGTGGGTCCCAGACGAAAGTCAGCAAAAACCAATGCGCCCTGGAAGTGCAAGAAACTCTCTTTTAGAGTATCTGAAATCCGATTCTAATAAAGAGGGTTGAGGTATTAAGTTATATTAGGGTCAGAGTAAATCCTGAAGGTTACTAATAAAATCTTTGTTTGCTTTTGGCATATCATATTTTCTTAAATCATTTGCGAAAACCCATTTAATTTTTGATGCGAACAGGGGACGAGGTATTCCCTGCCATTTTCTGCAAATAAACAATAAGAGAAGAATATGAAAATCGGGGTATTGATATGAGCTAAAATTTACAGGTGCAAGACAGCTTTCTTGCGTGTCAATATCCAATTCTTCTTTAAGTTCACGTACAATAGCCATCTCTGCGGTTTCATTTGTCTCGATTTTTCCTCCAGGGAATTCCCACAAACCACCCATCGTCGTATCATTAGGACGCTTTGATAGAAGAATTCTCCCATCTATGTCAATCAGAGCACAAGAAACAACAACTTTCACTTCTACAAAACTCTATTTCCATATTCAGCTACGGTAATCAGCATTAATTGATATATAATCATGCGTTAAGTCACATGTCCAAACAGTCGCATTTCCATTTTGAGTCTGTAAATCAACGTCGATTATAATATTTTTTGATTTTATATGTTTATCTAACATAGATTCAACAAAGCCCTCTGATTTTTTACCATCCTCGGCAACTAACACCCCTCCAATACGAAGAGTTAGTAAATCGCTTCTTATTGGCTCACCTGCTTTTCCAATTGCCATTATAATTCGGCCCCAGTTTGCATCCTCGCCTGCAATTGCTGTTTTAACCAACGGTGAATTTGCAATTGACTTAGCAATCTTATGAGCGGAAATATTGCTTACTGCTCCCATTACATTTATTGTAATAAATTTTGAAGCACCTTCCCCATCTTTTACTATCTGATGAGCAAGGGAGGTCATAACTTTTTGTAGCGCTAAAATAAATTTATCCGTATTTGGCCCTTGAGATAGGATGCTAACTTTGCTAGCACCAGTCGCAGCCATAAGGACCATATCATTTGTAGATGTGTCATCATCAACGGTTATAGAATTAAAACTTTTGTCATTTGTTTCTGAAAGCATCTGTTGTAAAAGGGTTTTTTCAATTTTTGCGTCTGTAACAATAAAACCTAGCATGGTCGCCATATCTGGTGCTATCATTCCTGAGCCTTTTGCAATTCCGCAAATGTGAGCATTTTCACCATCAATATTGATTACTTGGCTGGACACTTTAGTAAACGTATCTGTAGTTTGGATTGCAGAAGCTGCTTGATACCAATTTGCTTCACCTTTCGTATCCCATAACTTTTTTAAATGAAATTTTATCAAATCATCATTAAGCGGTTCACCAATAACACCTGTTGATGCCATCATCATTGAACTTAATGGTAAGCCGGATATTTTGGATAAAGATGATAGTATAGAAAGAGCGGAACGTTCTCCTTTTTTACCTGTAAATGCATTAGCATTGCCAGCATTTACAAGTAAACATCTAGCATCATTACTCTTTATTACCTTTTTAGTAAGCAACACACTTACAGAAGCCGTTGTGGATTTGGTAAAAACACCAGCGACAGTTGTTTCAGGACAAAAAACCATTAATAGTAAATCATCCCTGTTTTTATATTTTATTTCAGAGGCTGCAGTTGCCATTTCTAACCCAGCTAAAAGGGGCATATTAGGAGAGTTTTTAGGAGCAAGCGGGGATATTTTTGAAATTGTCATGTCATGAATTTTTTTGAAATAAACATAATTGCCTAATTATACTTAAAGTTTAATTTTCTCCAGTTATCTATTGTAACATATTTTCCTGCGTTCTTTGCCATTCTGACTGAATATTAGAGAGAGGTATTTTCTCTATTTCAGCATTCGCTCGCAGTGTTTCGATGATTCTTGCAAAAGAAATTTTGGTTATGTTTTGTGCTAATTGTTGTGACATTTCCTCTTTTGACTTTGCATCAGAGATGCGCTTATCAAATAGCATTATGACATGCCAGCCAAATTGTGATTGAACGGGGATATCTGTAAAGCTCCCAACCTCAAGACCGAAGGCAGCTTGTTCAAAAATAGGTACCATCGCCCCACGTCCGAAGTAGCCGAGGTCACCTCCATTAGGTCCAGAAGGACCAGTGGACATCTCACGCGCAAGTTGAGCAAAGTCCGATCCTTCTTTAAGTTTCTTAATTACACTTACCGCGGTTTCTTCATCTTCTAATAAAATATGAGATGCTCTAATTTCTTCTCTAGATGTCACGTCTGCGACATAGGCGTCGTATGCTTTTGCGAGCGCTTCTTGCGTAACAGATTTTGCAAGCTCGATTCGTAGCCAGTTCTCAGCAAGTACTTTTTGAGCTGCAATTCGCATAGCTTCAATCACTGTGGGGTCATCTGGTAAATCACTTTTCTCACCAGCTTTCGCGGCTAGTCTTGTATTAATAACTTCATCTACGATTTGGTCAAAATAACTTGCTAACGGCTGATTTCGATAATCTGAAGGAAGTTGGTCAATAATGTCAAGAACTTCATTAAGTTGAATTTCATCACCATCTACTTTTGCAACTACTATTTCTTCACTCATTTGTGCATTAGCATTATTAATTAAATCTGAGTCGTTTGTTATACTTAAAAAAATGCAGAAACCCATCAAAAATGATAATATTTGATAATTATTTAAAGAATGTTTCATTAAGTTTGCCTACTTTTAGTATTAACTTGAAAAATGCACTTAAAAATAAAAGATTAGTTATCATAAATATTACACAAACAGCAAGAAATCTCAGAAAAATTTTTATTTTAAGGGTCTTATACGAATACCTAAATGAAAATAATTATTGTCTAGCAAACATTTTTTGATTGGTACGTAATTAACTTTAATTTTTTCTCTAAAGTTACTTTTTTCAGATAGATAAGATTTTTTCAAATCTTGAAATTCCTTGCTCGCACTCCCATTTTTGGTTAATTAAGATGTGCGTTCAATGTGTTAAAAAAACGTTATCATTTGAGTGAAAAGGGCTAAGATTTAGCGCAGAAACGGAAAATCCAATAATGTTCACTTCCATTGCAAAATCGTTATTTGGTGACTCGAATGAGCGAGTATTAAAAAAATTTTACCCAGTTATTGAACAAATAAACTCGCTAGAACAAAAAATAGAGGCTCTCGATAAGGATGAAATTGTTAAACAATCTAAAGTGTTGCGTGATCGTGCAACTGCAGGGGAAGATTTAGACGAACTTTTGCCCGAAGCCTTTGCATTGGTTAGAGAGGCAGCAAAAAGAACAATTGGTCAGCGACACTTTGACGTCCAGTTAATGGGTGGTATTACTTTGCATAAAGGCCATATTGCTGAGATGAGAACCGGCGAGGGTAAAACGCTCGTTGCAACATTAGCAGCATATCTAAATGCTTTGTCAGGCAAGGGTGTTCATATAGTCACAGTAAATGATTATTTGGCCACTAGAGATTCTCGTTGGATGGGCGAAATTTATAGTTACTTAGGGCTTAGTGTAGGGTGCATTGTAAGTCAGATGAGTGATGATGAGCGCAGAGTTGCGTATAAATGTGATATCACTTATGGAACTAATAATGAATATGGTTTTGATTATTTAAGGGACAATCTTAAATTTTCACTGGCAGAAATGGTGCAGCGTGAACATCACTTTGCGATTGTAGACGAAGTAGATTCAATTTTGATTGATGAAGCAAGAACTCCCCTTATAATTTCCGGTCCTTCAGAGGCATCTGTCGAATTATATGAGCAGGTGAATAAACTAATTCCCGATTTTAATTCTGATGATTATGAAATTGATGAAAAATCCCGTTCTGCCAATCTTACTGAAATAGGTGTTGAGCATTCGGAAGTATTGCTGACACAAGCAGGTTTATTGCAATCAGGCACCTTATATGACTCAGCTAACGTCAATTTATTACATCATATTTCCCAGGCACTAAGAGCGCATAAGATGTTTATCAGGGATAAACATTATATGGTTAAAAATGAAGATCTTCTTATAATTGATGAATTCACTGGAAGAGCAATGCAAGGTAGGCGCTTCTCAGATGGATTGCACCAAGCTTTAGAAGCAAAAGAAAACTTATCTATAAAACCAGAAAATCAGACTCTTGCGTCCGTAACCTATCAAAATTATTTCAGGCTTTTCAATAAATTATCAGGTATGACAGGCACAGCATTAACAGAAGCAGGAGAGTTTTCTGAAATTTATGCACTTGATGTTATTTCTATTCCAACAAATATGCCCGTTCTCCGAAAAGACGATGATGATGCTATTTATCGGACGGGAAAAGAGAGAGATGCAGCTATCATAGATTTAATTCTTGATTGCCGTGAAAAAGAACAACCCATCTTGGTGGGAACCGTTAGTATTGAAAAATCAGAATCCCTTTCAGAAGCACTTAAAAGAAAAAAAATACCGCACAATGTTCTAAATGCAAGATTTCATCAAGAAGAGGCTCAAATTATCGCAAATGCTGGGATACCGGGTGCCGTAACAATAGCAACGAATATGGCAGGAAGAGGTACAGACATTCAGCTTGGAGGAAATCTTGAAATGAAATTAAGGGAAAAAAAACTTCCCCATGATTCTAGTGAGGCAATAAAAATTGCTACAGAAATTGAGGATAAGAAGAAAAAAGCGCTCTCTGCTGGAGGCTTGTTTGTTCTTGGAACAGAACGTCATGAGTCAAGACGCATCGATAATCAGCTTAGGGGTAGAACTGGGAGACAAGGAGACCCTGGTTCGTCAAAGTTTTTTCTCTCCCTTGAAGATGACTTAATGCGTATTTTTGGTTCAGAGAAACTGGATGGAATGTTACAGAAACTCGGTCTTGAAGAGGGTGAATCGATTGCACACAACTGGATTAACAAAGCCGTTGAAAAAGCTCAATCAAAAGTGGAGTCCCACAATTTTGAAATTAGAAAACAATTATTAAGGTATGACGATGTAATGAATGATCAGCGTCAGGTCGTATTTAGCCAACGCAAGGATATAATGCAGACAGATGATGTACACGACACAATATTAAGTATGCGAGAGGAGACAATAGAATGGATTGTCAATGAGTCAATACCTTCCGGCAGCTTTCCAGATATGTGGGATGGTGAATTACTTGCCTCACTATCGAAATCTCATCTAGGTATTAAAGTGCCAGCAGCACAATGGATAAAAGAGGATGGTGTAAGCGATATTGAAATAGTTGACAGATTAAAATCAGCCTCCAATCAACATATGGCTGGAAAAGTAACAGTTTTTGGTCGAGACATGATGCGAAATATTGAAAAATCTGTTGTCCTTCAGATACTTGATCAGAATTGGAAAGAGCATTTGCTCAATCTAGATCATTTACGTCAGGGAATAAATTTGAGAGCATATGCACAAAAAGACCCTTTAAATGAATATAAGAGAGAAGCTTTTCAAATGTTTGAAGGAATGCTTGACAAGATGAGGCAAACTGTAACCATGGCTCTCGCTAATGTTGAAATACAGCCCACTCTTGACGGAGAAAGGCAGAGAAATGAAAGCAAAAAAAAGGATCAAAAATTAAGTAATTCACCGGTCAATCCACAAATCAGGAACGAAAAAGTGCCGAGAAATGCACCTTGCCCCTGCGGTTCTGGAAGGAAATTCAAACATTGCCATGGAAGGATATAATGCTATTTGAAAAAATAAGAAGCATTCGTCTGAGAAGTAAAGATAATGATAAAATATAGGTTGAATTGTGAATTTTTACATTCATTTGAAGCTTGGTTCAGTGATTCTGCTAGCTTCGAAAAGCAATGTGACTTGAACCTAGTCTCTTGTCCTGAGTGCGGAAATAGCAAAGTAAAACGGGCACTGATGACACCGAATCTTAATGCTGGAGAATACAAAAGACAGTCTAATTTGTCATCCGAAGTAGCAAAATTAGACTCTGTGTCCATAGAAGCAGAAATAAATGATGTGCGCGGTTTTCGAGGAACTTCTACATCACCTGAGAGGCTAAACCTTGGATCTAACAAGCAATTGGGTCCGCAGCAGGTAGTCACTATGCTACGAAATATCCGGAGTTATTTTGAGAAGAATGGACGTAATGTCGAAGATAAGTTTGCAGAAGAAGCATTAAAAATACATTACGGTGAAAAAGAGCCAGATTTAATTTATGGAACCTGCACACCTGAAGAGGGAGACAAACTTGAAGAAGAGGGTGTAGAGTTTGCCCAACTTCCATTATTACCAAAAGATAATTAGAACAGATATTTCATATATTTGGTCTAGCTAAACTACCTGAAGCACCATAATTTACGGTGGTTATTGAAGTAAATTTGAATCGTCCATCCAAAAGCGGTTTGAACCCAATAAAATCATCAAGTATTATACCTTCTTCTTTTGCTTCACTTTGAAGTTCCGACGGTTTTACAAATTTGGTGAAATCATGAGTTCCCTTAGGTATTAATTCAAATATATATTCAGCTGATATTTTTGCTAAAGCAAAAGAGAATAAATTTCTGTTAATCGTTGTAATAATAAGAACTCCTTTTGGTTCAAGAAGCCGTTGGATAGAATTTAAAAACAGCCGCCTGTCAGAAACATGCTCAATGACTTCTGATGCATATATGACATCAAATTTAGTGCCTTCATCAGCTAACCTCTCTGCAGTAGTTACCTGATAATCGATTTCAAGTTTAGAAGTTTCGGCATGTTGTCTAGCGATTTCGATAGTAGATAAAGAGCTATCAATACCTGTTACTATTCCTCCTAATTTTGACATAGGCTCTGCCAGAAGTCCACCACCACACCCAATATCTAATATTTGCAGATTAGAAAGTGGTCTTAATTTTTCCCATTCACCAAAATGATGTCTTTTGATAGAGTTTTTAATATATTCTATGCGAATTGGTGTAAATTGATGAAGGGACTTTAGTGAGCCACTAGGGTTCCACCATTGTTCTGCAATTGCGTCAAATTGATCCTTGTCTTCGAGATCAATCGTTGTATTGGTTGCCATATTCTTTTCCAGAATTAAAATTGTTACTTGTGTGTTTGTGGTGAGTTCATTAATAACCAAATATAGCATATAGTCTAAAGTTTAAAGTTATAAATAAGAATGGCACGTATAGTTCAAAAATTTGGGGGCACATCTGTTGGTGATTTAGATAGAATTCGACAGGTTGCGCAAAAAGTTAGGTCATGTGTTGATGCAGGTAACCAAGTTGCAGTCGTGGTATCTGCTATGGCCGGTACCACAAACCAACTTGTTGAGTGGGCAAAACAGATTGGACCAATGCATGACGCAAGAGAATATGATACAATAGTTTCAACAGGAGAACAGGTTACAGTAGGCCTTTTATCTATCGCATTGCAAAATATTGGGGTGGACGCTCGCTCTTGGCTTGGTTGGCAAATTCCAATTAAAACAGATGAAATTCACAGTACAGCAAGAATTGAAGAAATTAAAGCGCTTAATATAATAGAAAGACTTGAAAAAGGCCAGGTTGCTGTTGTCGCGGGCTTTCAGGGCATTGCACCAGATGGCCGAATATCGACTTTGGGCAGGGGTGGTTCGGATACCTCTGCAGTTGCACTTGCTGCAGCAATAAAGGCTGATAGGTGTGATATTTATACTGATGTCGATGGAGTCTATACTACAGACCCACGCATTATGTCAAAGGCAAGAAAGTTAGATTATATCACTTTTGAAGAAATGCTTGAGATGGCCTCTGCTGGCGCTAAAGTGTTACAAACACGTTCTGTTGCAATGGCCATGAGACATCGTGTAAATCTTCAAGTTTTGTCGAGCTTTAATGATACCCCTGGAACATTGGTTCAGAATGAGGAAAAGCAAATGGAAAAGCAAAAAGTAAGTGGTATTGCATATTCAGTAGAGGAGGCAAAGGTCACAGTAGTAGGTTTGCCTGACAAACCTGGCATAGCAGCTCGTATATTTGGGGTGCTTTCAGAACTTAATATCAATGTTGATATGATCGTTCAAAGTGCATCGGTAAACTTACAAAAAACTGATATTACATTTTCGCTGGCACGGTTAGATCTTTCCACAGCAGTTACAAACATTGCAAGCCTTAAAGATGAGTTGGCTTTCGAAAGACTTGTGCATGACGATAACATTGCAAAAATATCTGTTATAGGTACAGCTATGCGTACGCAACCTGGTATCGCAAAATGTATGTTTGAGGTACTGTCTGAGAAAAAGATAAATATGCAGGTTATATCGACATCTGAAATAAAAATATCAGTTTTGATACAGGCGGATTATGCGGAACTGGCAGTTAGAAGCCTCCATGACGCTTTTGGTTTAGATGCATCTGATTAAACCAAAAAAATGCTATAAATGACTATTTTTATCTATTTTTTTCATTTTTTTTGCCGTTACTGATAAAAATTGTGGTAACAAGCTTAAAGTGAGCTTAAAAAATATTTATTTTTTTAAAAAACAAAGAAACATATAAGTGATATGACTAGTGATTCTGAACAAATGGACGTGAATATCCGTTCAATTAATTCCACCGAAATAGGTGCTATACTGGCATCGTCTAGACGAAACAAAAATATTTCGTTGCAGGATTTATCTGATAGTCTGAGAATTCCTAAAATGTATCTAAAATATTTGGAAAATTCTGATTTTGCAAATTTACCAGGTATTGCTTATGTCCCCGGATATATTCGCAGTTATTGCAAGGCTACAGGTATAGATAGTGGAGCACTTGTAGCAGCATATATTGCTTCAGTGGAAGAAGATGAAGTTTTACCAATTTATGATGTTCCCGGGCAGGCGTTAGTTCCGAAGCTATCTAAAAGTTCAATTGCAATGATTGCTGTTTTACTTGTTGTTTCTGGATATACGTCTTGGTTTGTCTTTTTAAGAGATGAACCAGACCAAATAGCATCTACACCATCATTGCTTGAAAACGCGCCGATGGAAATGGAATCATTGAATGAAGCAAATTCAGAATTAAATAACTCTGAAGGCAAACAAATAAGCGAGACTATTAAATCAAAAACTATTGAGGCAACCGCACTGGATAGTTCTATGTCTTCAAGCACACCAACCGCGCAGATTTCAAAAAACATTACGTCAAATCTTGAAGAATTATCAGTTAGTGAAGAAATTAAAAATGAAAATAAGTTGCAAATGTTGGATAAAACTTTTGAAAGTGAAACACAGACTGCAAAAATCGAAGGTTTAAATGTTTTACAAAATAAAAATAATTCAAGTGATAGTCAAAATGGATTAGCATTTGACCAGATAATTGAATCTTCTAACCCTTCTTCTGCAGTTGCCAAAGGTATTGAACTTTCTGATACCCTAACAATAAAAGCGACGGCTTCTTCTTGGATTGAAATGGTAAATACGGATGGTGATGTAATCACAAGTAAACTTCTTAAACCAGGAGATAGTATTGCTGCAAATCTAGGAGATAAATTATATTTTACAACTGGTAATGCTGGTGCGTTGATATTTGAAATGATAGATATGCCTGCTTTTAAAATTGGTAAAATTGGTGAGATAATAAGAGATTTACCATTGAGTGCTGATAGCATTATCAGTAGAAAGTTTGATTAAGCTTTTTTAATAAAGCCTTAAGTGAAAAAAAGACTAATATCTGATTAAATGATTAATTTTAGCTATAATTTCTTATACCTGTTGCTCTAAATCAATATCAATAGTGAAAACCAATGTGTGGTGTATTGTCTGATGACACTCTCGTATAATCGTCCCTTTAGAATGATAGAACGTCGTAAAACTCGGCAAATAATGGTCGGTGATGTCCCTGTTGGTGGTGATGCACCTATTTCTGTTCAGACAATGACCAATACAATGACATCAGATGCTCAAGCGACCATTGAGCAAATTAGTTCAGTTGCAGAGGCAGGTGCAGACCTGGTAAGAGTCTCATGTCCTGATAAAGATAGCACAAATGCTCTCAGAAAAATTTGTGATGCGAGCCAAATACCAATTATTGCTGACATTCATTTTCATTATAAAAGGGCAATTGAGGCAGCAGATGCAGGAGCGGCATGCTTAAGAATTAACCCGGGCAATATAGGTAATGCTAACAGGATTGCAGAAGTAGTGGCAGCGGCGAAAGCAAATAATTGTTCAATTCGTATTGGCGTTAATGCTGGCTCTTTAGAAAAAAATTTACTAGAAAAATATGCAGAACCATGCCCAGAAGCATTGGTTGAGTCTGCGTTGGATAATGCAAAATTATTAGAAAAGCATAATTTTCAAAACTATAAAATATCTGTTAAAGCATCAGATATATTTCTTTCGGTTGCAGCTTATCAGCAATTGTCAGAGGTAATAGATTGCCCACTTCATATTGGCATAACTGAGGCAGGTGGACTTAGAGCAGGAACGGTCAAATCTTCAATTGGTTTAGGAAATTTATTGTGGGCTGGTATTGGTGACACTGTAAGAGTTTCTTTATCTGCAGATCCAACAGAAGAAGTTAAAGTTGGTTACGAGCTTTTAAAATCACTTGGGATAAGACGAAGAGGCGTTACAGTCATCTCATGCCCATCTTGCGCTAGGCAACAATTTGATGTGATTAAGTCTGTAGCCGAAATAGAGAAAAGACTGTCACATATTAATAAACCAATAACGGTATCCATTATTGGTTGTGTTGTTAATGGTCCTGGTGAAGCAAAAGAAACAGATATTGGCTTAACGGGCGGTGGAAGAGGCACTCATCAAATATATATATCAGGTATGGCTGACCATCGCTTAAAGGATAATAACATTGTTGAACATGTTGTAAATCTTGTTGAAGAACGGGTAACTTTATTGGAAAAAGGAAAAAAATAAAGTTAGCTTTGGCATAGCATTAGAAAGGCTTGGTTAATGAAACCGATACAACCTGTTCGAGGCACTGCTGATTTGATGCCAAGACAAAAATCACAAATGAATTTTGTTGTTGAGAGAGCTATTATGATAGCAGGCAGGTATGGCTTCCAGTCAATGGAAACCCCAATCTTTGAATTTACAGAGGTTTTTAGTAGGCCACTTGGAGAGAGTTCTGATGTGGTGGCGAAAGAAACCTATAGTTTTGAGGATAGGGGTGGTACTAGTCTAACGCTTAGGCCTGAAGGGACAGCCTCTGTTATGAGAGCACTAATAAGTAACGGTCTTACACAAACATTACCTCAAAAATATTTTTATTCTGGACCTATGTTTAGGTACGAAAGGCCCCAAAAAGGTAGGATGAGGCAATTTCATCAAATCGGGTGCGAATTTATTGGAACTTTTGAGCCTTTGGCAGATGCAGAAGTGATTAGTTGCGCTGCCCATTTATTGTCAGAGTTAGGTATTTTGGATAAATGTAAATTATACTTGAATTCACTAGGAGATGCTGAAAGTAGAGATAAATACCGCTCTGTTTTAATAGCTTATTTAAAAGACTATAGCGCGTCACTTTCGAAAGATAGTCAGCGAAGACTAGCCTTGAATCCCCTTCGAATACTTGACTCTAAGGCAATAGAAGATAAAGAAATTATTGAAAATGCTCCAAAATTAAATGAATTTTTAACTGTAAATTCTAAAGAGCATTTTAACCGAGTCACTGATGCACTAGAAAATTCCGAAATTAATTGGCAATTAGATACAAAATTGGTGCGAGGGCTTGACTACTATTCTCATACTGCATTCGAATTTGTTACAGACACATTGGGGTCTCAAGGCACTGTTATTGGAGGCGGACGTTATGATGGGTTATCTTCGATGTTGGGGGGTCCAAATATTGGCGCTGTTGGATTTGCTGCCGGAGTTGAAAGATTATCATTTTTAATAGAAAAAACGGAAGAATTTAAATATGACGTAGCTGTTATTATCGCAGATGATGAGGCATCAATGGACGCTTTTGCACTTGCACAGAAGTTGCGGTCTGTTGGATTAAAAGTAGATATCCCATTTGCATCTCAACTTGGTAAAAAGTTAAAGCGTGCAAATTCCTTGGGGTGCTCTTTGAGTTTGATTATTAAAAAAGATGAAATTAATACTAATACGCTTCAAATTAAATTTATGGAAAGTGGAGAGCAGAAAAAAATTGCAAAATCTGAAGCGATTGCGTTCGTCGAACGGCTTTTGAAGAGTTAAGCAAAGGACATACAGCTAAATGAGTCTTGAAAAAAATATCTCTCGATTATTGTCCAGAAAAGTTGAAATTGAAGAAAGATTAGTTTCTTCTTCATTGAGCCCATCAGAACTGATGAATTTATCTAAAGAGCTGGCAGAAATACGTCCAGTGGTGGAGCAAGCTGTAAAGTTACAGAAGTTGAAAACTGAGCTTGACGGTGCATTAATACTATTAAAAGACCCAGAAGTAGACTTAGATATGAAATCACTGGTAGATGAAGAAATAAAAGAAATTCGTCCAAAAATTATTGAAGAAGAACATATGCTTAAACTCCTTCTTCTACCGAAAGATAAAGATGACTCAAGAAATGCAATTTTGGAAATTAGAGCGGGAACTGGTGGTGAAGAAGCAGCTTTGTTTGGAGCTGACCTATTTGGTATGTATCAAAAATTTGCATCAGAGCAAGGCTGGCGTTTTGAAATAATGGAGATTTCAGAAACCGGCATTGGGGGTTACAAAGAGGCGGCGGCGAATATTTCAGGACAGGAGGTATTTGCTAAGCTTAAGTTTGAATCTGGAGTGCACCGTGTTCAACGTGTTCCTGATACAGAAACAGGTGGCAGAATACATACTTCTGCAGCAACAGTAGCTGTATTACCAGAGGCAGAGGAAGTCGATGTTGATATTAAGGAAACTGACCTCAGGATAGATATTTTCCGTTCGTCAGGACCTGGAGGACAGTCGGTTAACACAACCGACTCGGCAGTACGTATAACACATGTGCCAACGGGAATTGTTGTTAGTCAGCAAGATGAGAAATCACAGCATAAAAATAGAGCTAAAGCCATGAAAATCCTCCGCTCAAGGTTATATGATGCCGAGAGAGCGAAGCAAAATGCAGAAAGGGCAGCATCTCGAAAAGGGCAAGTCGGTTCCGGAGACAGGTCAGAGCGTATCCGAACTTACAACTTTCCTCAAGGAAGAGTTACAGACCATAGAATTAATTTGACACTTTATAAGCTAGATAAAGTTTTGTTGGGGGAGTCTTTAAATGAAATTATTGATGCCCTTTTAGCTGAAGAGCAAGCTCAAAAGCTAGCAGATGGTCAGAGTTAGATTGTAATATGCTAGTGAATAGCATTATTCAGAATGCTGCAATTGCGCTTAGTAAAAGATGTGGAGATAGGGCAATATTCGAAGCACGTGTATTGCTTGGTATTGCGATTGGTAACCAAGAAGCTGTTTATCCTCATATGAATATTCAAATTAACGAAAAACAAGAACGACAATTTTACAGACTAATTGTTGAAAGAATTAATGGTAAGCCGATTAGCAGAATTAGAGGGTGGAGAGAATTTTGGTCGCACCGTTTTAAATTGAATGAATCAACTCTAGATCCACGCCCAGAGAGTGAACTTTTAGTTGAAAAGGCGGTTTTTTTTGCTCAGTCTAAACTTTTACATAAATATGAAAATCTTCGGCTATTAGATCTTGGAACAGGAAGCGGATGCTTGCTTCTTTCGTGTCTTAGTGAGTTAGAGTATGCAGTAGGAATTGGGGTTGATATAAGCCGAGATGCTATAATTCAAGCTAGAGAAAACGCTCAGTTATTAAAATTAAAGGAACGCTCAGAATTTTTTAGATCTAATTGGTTCGGGGGGCTTAGAAATTTAAAATTTGATATAATATTGTGTAATCCACCTTATATCTCACGTGAGGAAAAACAAGATTTACAGGATGAAGTTTTGATATTTGACCCAGAGCAAGCATTGTTTTCAGATAAAAAAGGGTTAGCAGACTATGAAATAATTTTTTCTAATTTAGCAAAACATTTAAATTCAAATGGTATTGCATTAATAGAGATTGGATATAATCAATTAGAAAGGGTTTCTGACTTGGCACGTCTGTCAAATTTGCATGTTCACAACGTTTTTAAAGATTTACAGGGGATTCCTCGTTGTATGATACTTTGTCACCCAAATAGCACAGTTTTATAAAAAAATTTAAAAAATTCTAAAAATTTGGTAATTTTTACTTGTTATTTGCGTTTAGTCGTGTCTTATATACATTAATTTTAGGTACTGAGAGTACTATATTATAACAGCTAATCTCCGAAAAAAGAACGGAACTCCAGTATAAATCTGGTTTAATTGGCAACGGATATTTAATGAGACCAAACAATCAAAACGGAAAGCGCTCACGTGGGCGCGGTCGCCGTCCTAGCGGTTTTAATCAACCAAATGTTAACAGAAATACAACATTTGAGTCGAATGGCCCCGAAGGTAAGTTGAGAGGAAATGCTCAGCAGCTATACGAAAAATATACTGCTCTTGCACAGGATGCTAACTCATCTAGTGAGAGAATTTCTGCAGAAGCTTTTAGCCAGTTTGCCGACCACTATTATAGAGTTCATCAGACTATTCTTGCCAGCATAGAACAAAAACGTAATTCTCCTGACAATAAATCAGATGACAAACAAAAACTTACAGATGTTGATAAATCCATCATCAATAACAGTAATGAAGCTAATAAAGGTCTCAATGAAAAAGACATCAATAATTTAGCAATAGAAAAGGAAGAAAAATCGGAAGCTGATGTAAATGTTGAGCGAGGAAGTGAAGAGATATCCACAGCTGTTCTTGATAGTGCATCCAATTCTAAAACTAATGCCGATGTTCAACCAAAATCGGATGACGCAGTAGCTTAAAATATTTCATAAGTCTCGACTTGTGAGCCTTCCTATTGTTAAAATAATCTGCTATCAATCAAGCCAAAATCAATCGGTCATCTCTATGCACTGTGCCAGTTTTTATCACTCTAGCAAAAACCCCAAGGTTACTATGCCCAAAATACGATCGCATTTTTTGTGGGAGTGACTCATTTGTACTCTGGCCTGTTTCAGCACTTAAATTTATGGCATTACACCGACCTACTGGCGATAAAAATTCTAATTCAGCATCTCCAATTCTTCCTTTTCGGCCAATCCAACTAAATTCTTCAAATGGGTAATTTGTTTTTATCCATAAGTTTAATCTAAACCTGAAATAGGACTGATCAAGTTGAAACACATTGATTAGTTCTTTTGCAGAAGCTGTGGCTCCAATACTTATCCATTGGTCTCGTGTGTCACTTAAGCCACCTTTTTCAGCTTCAATTAGACTAAGGTTTAATTTTTTTTCAGGGCTTGAGAGATCCCCAACTTTTTTAGCAAAAACATCTCTTCTATCAAAATCAGTGAGATTATATTGTTCTTCGAAATTATCTATTTTTAAAATAAGAGGGTTTGTTATTAGTAGTTTAAGACCTATTTTAGCGAGGGTTGGTTGGTTTACTAATTGTTTAAAATGTGTCTTTGGGAGCCAAGGAGTTGAGTAACTAGTTTTTTGTTTTGGTATTTGTATAAGCGCAAACTGCCTATCATTCTTGATTAATTTATTTTTTTTTAAAATACATTTTTCTTTTTCAAATCCTTGCATCCCCTTTACAGGAAAAAAATGTATTGACTGAATTTTTTTAATCAACATAACTCAGGGTCTATCTCTTTGGAGAAATCCTCATGTTTTTATTTTTGTTTAAATAGGACAAATTTTCAAAAAGCTAATTCAAAGAAGTTCCTGCGTAACTTTTAACATTATTTTTTTCAATGTAATTTTCTACGTTTTTAACCGTTTTCTGAAACTTATCATACTCAATTTCAGGTAGATTTTTACCCGTAGGTAGATTTATGGTCATGGGGTTTACCTGTCTACGATTAACCAAAATCTCATAGTGTAAATGGGGACCAGTTGACCGACCAGTTGATCCGACAAAGCCAATGATCTGCCCCTGATCCACTTGTGCACCACCGTAAACTCCTTTTGCTATACCTGATAAATGAGCGTATGCTGTCTGATAAGTGTTATTATGTCTTATTCGTATATATCGTCCATAATTACCGTTCCAACCAGCTATTTCTATACGGCCACTGCCTGCAGCCAAAACAGGTGTTCCAGTTGGAACAGCAAAGTCAACTCCTTTATGAAGTTTATTGTATCCTGATATTGGATGTTTGCGCATCCCGTAGCTAGAAGAAAGTCTTGCACCGTTTACAGGAGTACGCATTAGTGTTCTTACTGCGGACTTCCCATTTTTATCATACCAACCAATGCTACCGCTATTATTTTTATGCCTATAATATCCAATTGGTTTACCAGATAACACCATGCCGACATAATGTACATCACCAACCGATAAAGTTTCTCCTGTTATCCTATCTGTTGTTTTTTTGTAAACTAACTCGAACTCGTCTCCCTCTTGTAGCTGTCGCTGAAAATCTACTGAGAAACCCATTACGCGCATAAAATTGTCTAGGGCAGATAATGGAACATCGGCGGCTACCGCGGCCTCATATAATGTAGCATTGATTATACCTGAGGCATGGATAAATTCCGCATCGATTGGCCTTATTGCTTGTAATCCTTTCCAAGAACCAAGCTCATTTTTAAAAATGAAATAGTCTAATTTTTCTGATTGATTTATTTTCAAGGCTACAGGGTGATTGTAATCGTCAAACCCAAATATGAAATTCATACCAATGCCAAGTTTTCTAACATTTATTTTTTGAGAGACAATTTCTGCAATTTGATAAAGGTCGTTGGAAGAAAATTGTGCACGTTTTAGAATATCTGCCAATGTTTCATTTTTATTTAGTGTTAGACTCGTTTCTCTTTTTATAAAAAGATTGGCCTCTTTCGCCAATAGTCCGCCGAGTGTAGAAGCAGATACAGGGAGAACATCTTCAATGGATGGCCGGACAACTGGTCCTTCCATTTCGACTAAATTACCACCTAAAAGTAAAATAAGATCTGGTTTTGGTATTGGTGCAATGTTAGTCTCTAATTTTCTATCCGATTGATTTTTCTGATATATGTGGTTCTTAACTTTGTCAGTATTAGAAAAAAGCGGGGTTTATATTCGGGGATATCACAAACGCACTAATAGAAACAAGAAACGCCATAACTAAATGACATTTTCGAATTATCGTTCTTACTACTTGAAACATAGATTTGCTCAATCGCCGGGTTGCTTATTTGAAAAAACCATTATAAAACGCGAGTTTGAAAAATCACTATCTTTTTATTAAGAGTCAAAACTCGAAAGGTCAATCTAAAAATTTTTAAAACTTCATTAGATTCAGGTAATTAAGCTAAGGTTATAACTTAAAACTGAAAACAAATAACTTTTTTATTTTCGTTTTTATGCACTTAAACATCTATCGCATAATCCATGAAACTCAATGTTTGTTTTTGTCATACTAATCCCAAGCTTTTCCGCTCGTAAATTTACATAATTTGACAGTTCCTCATCCATCACTTCTGATACCTTCTCGCACTTTTGGCAAATGGTAAATGCTGTCATTTGACTTATTTCACATGACGAATGCTCACAAGCTATGAAAGCGTTCTTACTTTCTATGCGATGGACTTGTCCAGTATCAACAAGTTTCTCAAGTGCTCTATATACTTGAAGTGGCGCTTTAAAACCATGTTTTCTCAACTTTTCAAGAATAGAATAAGCGCTTAAGGGTAGACCTGCTTTCAAAAGGACATTTAAGACTAAGGTTTGATTTTTAGTAAGTTTGTTTTTTAAAATTAAATTTTGTTTCATTTTTAACTCTAAATATAGTGTGATATCAGATTTACATTTTTAAGTATCTTTGAAAATTAAATTTTTTGAGATGGTAAATAAAAATAAAATAAGTGAGGCGACAATAATACTGGGGCCTGCTGGTATATCAAATTCCAAAGAGCTAAAAAGTCCAAGTAAAACTGAACTAATGCCAAAAAGTATTGATATAATGGCCATTTGCTCTGGGCTGGTAGAAAAATGACGTGCTGATGCAGCAGGGATAATCAATAATGCTGTCAACAGCATAACACCGACGATTTTCATAGAAATGGCGATGACCAGAGCTAACATGATCATAAAGAAAAAGTTAGAACGCTGGGGGGTTTAGTCCTTCCGCCTCAGCAATTTCTGGGCTAACTGTGGCAGCAAAAAAGCTTTTTCCAAACCAAAATAAGACAAATCAAAACTAATAAACCGCCAACCCAAATAATTAAAATGTCTTGTTTTGTAATGGATAATATATCTCCAAATAAAAATCCCATTAAATCTACTCTTACCCAGGTCATAAATGAAAGAGCGATAAGTCCAAGAGCAATAGTGGAATGGGCTAGCAATCCAAGTAAAGTATCGGATGATAATTTTTGACCTTTTTGCAAAAATAATAAAGCAAACGCCACAAATACGCTTGTTATGAATACTGATAGAGTGATATTTATCTGAAAAAGCAGTGCTAGAGCTACGCCTAAAAGGGCGGAATGTGATAGCGTATCTCCGAAATAAGCTAGTCTGCGCCATACAACAAAGCATCCGAGTGGGCCCACAACCGTGGCAACACCAACTCCTCCGATAATTGAACGCATAAAAAAATCGTCAAGCATGTTTTTGTCCAATTATTAATGTGTCTATATCAAACCTCAGAAACACTTGTCTTTTGAAACGTAAGTTATTTTAAGACATTCGAGTAATTTTTTTAAATTCATTTTTTTATACTACCATCCATTAAATGTTCGTGATCGTGATTATGCTGATAAATAGCTAAATTTGTTACCATTCTCTCACCGAAAAGCTCTTTGAATTCTGGGCTAGTTGTGACAACGCCAGGTGTTCCAGAGCAGCATATGTGACCATTTAAACAGATAACTTTGTCTGTCGTAGACATTACCATATGTAAGTCATGGGATATAAGCAATATGCCGCAATTTAGCTTAGTTCGTGTTTCTTCAATCAAATTATAAATAGCATCTTCACCTTTATAATCTACCCCTTGCACTGGCTCATCCAAAACTAAAAATTCTGGTGATAATGCAATTGCCCTTGCAACCATAACACGTTGTAATTCTCCGCCAGAAAGCACGCGTATTTCTTTATCAGAAAGATGGGATGTATTTGTTAAAGATAATGCAAATTCAATTTCTTTATTCGAAATTTTTTTTGTTAGCGAAATGAATCGTTTAACTTTTACAGGAACAGTCCAATCGATTTGTAATTTTTGAGGTACATAGCCAATGCGTAAATTGTTTTTTCGACTAGTTGTTCCCTCATTTAAACCCAAAAGACCAAGAGCCATTTTAGCGGTCGTTGTTTTACCTGAGCCGTTCGGTCCTATTAATGTAACAATTTCCCCACTATGCACACTCATAGTAACGCCTCTTACGAGCCAATTTCTATTCTTTCTGACACCAGCATTAGTTAATTTTATAAGTGCATTTTCTTTTTTAGACATTTTTTTTAGAACACAGGTTATTTATTGAAAAAGGAATAAAAATGTTATATTATAACATAACATTTAAGTCTAGATAATATTCCAAGGAAATCATCATGCGTATAAACAAATTTATATTAATGGCATCTACTGCTTTTGCAACAAACATCTCTGCAGCTCAAGCTGAAATTAGCGTTATAGCCTCTATAAAGCCTGTTCACTCTCTCGTTGCAGGTGTTATGAAGGGGGTAGGTTCACCAAACATCATTGTAGATGGGGCTGGTTCTCCGCACTCATATTCTTTAAAGCCATCGCAGGCTAAGGAATTGCAGGAAGCTAATGCTGTGTTTTGGTTTGGTAGAGACCTAGAGACATTTCTTGAAAAACCAATTGAAGCGCTTTCATCAAAAGCAAACGTTGTAAAACTTCTAGATACAGATGGTTTGTTAAAGTTAGAATTTCGTGAGGGGGGACCATTCTCTGAACATGACCATGATGATCACAAAGACCATGACGACCATGATGATCATAAAGACCATGATGACCATGATGATCATCATGACCATGGGGAACACGACCCACATGTCTGGTTAGATCCAAAAAATGCATCTATATTGGTTGGGAAAATAGCAGATGAATTATCTTTAATTGATCCATCTAATGCTACTAAGTACGCAAATAATGCCAAAAAAATTCAAGGTGATTTGAATCAACTAGTCGAGGATATAACGGTTGAATTAAAACCACTTAGTAATGAGGGTTATATCGTCTTTCATGATGCATATCAGTATTTTGAAAAACGCTTCGGCGTCTCAGCTATTGGTTCGGTTACAGTGTCTCCAGAAATACTACCGGGTATAGAGAGAACCAAAGAATTAAGGGAAAAAATTGTCAGCTTAGAGGCGAGTTGCGTGTTTTCTGAACCTCAATTTGAGCCCAAGATTGTTAATACTTTGGTTGAGGGAACCGGGGTGGGGACAGGTGTCTTAGATCCTCTAGGAGCTTCAATTGAAAATGGTCCAGATCTATATTTCAAACTAATAAGAAATATGGCCTCTTCCATAAAGAATTGTTTAACGAAATCGTAAAAAGGTAGACAAATAGATAAAGTTAGAAAAAGTGCTGCATATCTACTGTCTCTCCAGTCGTAGCACTTTTTTGTGCAGCAAGAGCTATTTTAACTGCAGCATATCCGTCTTTTAAGCTAACCTCGGGTTGAGTTTGTTCTTTGAGCATCTTTGCAAAATTTGCATGTTGGAAATAAGTTGCTCCGTTATGGTCTCCGACATTCAATAAAGTTGTATCTACTGGAGTATCTATAAATTGAACTGGCTCTCCCTCGCGAGGTGATATAACAACTTGCGGTGTTGGTTGAGGTTGAGTTTTGTGCTGCCAAAAACGCCCTGGACCAGGCACTAAAGCTTCTATTTTTCCAGATTTGCCCACAACAGAAATCTCTTCTTGATATCGAGAGCCCTCAGCAAACATACACAATTCAAGCATACCTTTAATTCCGTTTTCAAATTCTATTATAACATATCCATGGTCATCTATATCAGGGGTCATGCCGTCATATTTTTCATCTTTATGATTGACAGCTTGACCACTGAAAGCCATTACTTTCTTTGCTTCGCTTTTCGTAATGAGCCGCATTAAATCAAAAAAATGGCAGCATTTTTCAACAAATGTTCCACCAGAATTTTTGTTAAATCTGTTCCAATTATTCACTTTAGTTAAGAACGGAAACCGATGTTCCTTAATAGATACCATGGAGACACCATCTGTGACTTGTTCTACTTGCTCTAAAAGATACGCTATAGGGGGCATGTATCTATATTCCATAGCAACCCATACTGGTTCAGGATAGGTTAATATAAGTTTGGAGATACGTTTGTCATCTTCGGGATTTGTGAATAGTGGTTTTTCAATCATCAAGGGTATTGGATGAGTTGCGGCTATTTCTTCAAACTGTTCTAGGTGTAAGTTGTTAGGTGATGCAATTAACAAGCAATCTAAAGATTTCATTCCTAATAATCCCTGAATGGATTCGACATGGGACGCGTTTGGAGCGACAATAGAGGCTTTTTCTCTCATTTTCTTATCTGGTTCAAAGATCCCGGCAACATTAGACCCTTTAATCAAATTAATATTTTTAATGTGTTCCTGGCCCATCATACCGCAACCGACAAACCCATAATTCAATTTTTTAGCCACTAAAAAGTACCTTTACAGTTGTGAGTTTATTTGCAATTAAATTAACCAATTTAAAAATTTTTTTGAAATATAATAGAGTTTAAAACAGATCCTAAGCGTTTCTCATAGGCTTTTTTATTTTCGCAGTCATCATTATAATGATACATAAAACTTTTGGAGAAAAAATGACTGTAGTTCAAGTTACTTCACAGGAATCAAATGCGGTAGAGGTATCGTGGTTTTCAGCATTATGTTCAGATGATTATGCCTATCTCGGAGTGCCTGATACCTCTCTGAAGTCATCTTGGCAGCACTGCTCCGAGATTGTAAAAACTGCAGAGCAACAAGGGTTCCGAAATATTTTGTGTCCGTCCTCTTATCAAGTTGGCCAGGATACTCTAACTTTTGTTGCCGGCTGTGCACCTATAACTTCAAAAATAAATTTACTCGCTGCAGTGAGATGTGGAGAGATGCAACCGATTATGTTAGCGAGAACGCTTGCTACATTGGACCATATGCTTGAAGGGCGCTTGACAGTAAATATCATCTCTTCTGATTTTCCTGGTCAAATAGAAGATAGCGCTTACCGATATCAGCGTTCTAAAGAAGTTGTACAGATTTTAAAGCAAGCTTGGACTCAAGATAAAATTAATTTTAAAGGTAACATTTATCAATTTGAAAATATAACTACGGATCCAGCAAAACCATATCAGCAAAACGGTGGACCATTATTATACTTCGGAGGTTATTCTCCATCTGCTTTAGCTCTATGTGCTGAGTTTTGTGACATATATCTTATGTGGCCTGAAACAAAGGAGATGCTAGCACATAGAATGAAGACAGTATCAAATTTGGCAGAAGAGCATAACCGGACTTTAGACTATGGATTGCGCGTTCATGTAATAGTAAGAGACACAGAAAGAGAAGCAAGGGAATACGCAGAGAGCCTAGTCTCAAAACTTGACGATGGAAAAGGAAGTGAAATAAGAGGACGTGCATTAGATAGCACTTCTTTAGGAGTGGCTAATCAGACAAAAAATCGTGAGAATGCAGACCGTTATGGGTACATAGAACCGAATTTGTGGACTGGGGTTGGCAGAGCCCGCTCTGGATGTGGGGCAGCTCTTGTTGGATCAACTGACCAAGTGCTATCCGAACTCGAATCATATCAAAAAATGGGCATTAGAGCATTCATTCTATCTGGTTATCCACATATAGATGAGTGCAAACATTTTGGAAAAAAAGTAATTAGTAATTTGAATACTTGCTCATTACCCCATCTTTATGGGAGAGTGCCTGATTCCTCACCGTTAACACCGCTTGCAGCTGGAGACAGATACTAAAATGGAACGAATAAAAGTAAGCGAAAATGTTTCCTTATCTCGAATTATTTATGGAATGTGGCGATTAACAGATGATAAGGATACAAGCTCGTCGCACATAACAAAAAAATTAGAGGCTTGTCTTGAACAGCAAATCACAACTATAGACCAGGCTGATATTTACGGTGGGTATGAAGCAGAGAAATTATTAGGAGTATCCTTAAAAGAATCCGGTTATAGAGATAAGCTCGAAATCGTAACTAAATGTGGAATTATTGCTCCGGTTGGCAGATTTAAGAAATCACCAGTTAAATATTATGATACTTCGAAAGAACATATTAACCAATCAGTTGAGCAATCTTTGAAGCTGATGAATATAGATTATATCGACTTACTTTTACTACACCGTCCAGATCCCTTTATGAATCCGGAAGAAACTGGTTTTACGTTAGATAGTTTGGTTGAGCAGGGAAAAGTTAGAGAAGTAGGGGTCTCAAATTTTAAACCCTATGATTTTTCTTTATTGCAATCATTTATGCACAAAAAACTCGTAACAAATCAGATTGAAATAAGTATAATGTCGAATGATTGTTTTACAAATGGTGATCTAGCATTCATGCAAGAAAAACGATTGCCAGTAATGGCTTGGTCTCCATTGGCTGGTGGAAAACTCTTTGATAGCGATAATAAATTTTTAATCGATCTCCTTAAAGAGATTTCAAAAATTTACGACACTACACCGGCAGCTATCGCAATTGCCTGGTTGCTTGCTCACCCAGCCAAAATTTTGCCAGTTATGGGCACTAACTCTCTACCACGAATCAGGACTCTTTCTAAGGCATGTGACATAAATTTAGACAAACAAAGCTGGTTTAGAATTTATGAAACTGCTATGGGTCACGAGGTGCCTTAATTTTCTATTAAAAATCAAAATTTATATATCTAAAAAAACTTACCTTTCCATTTATTAATTATCTGTTTTATATAAATTTTTTAAAAACATTTTTATCATTAAGTCGATTGTTTGTTGAGAAATTTAATCAGGTAATTTTAAAATACATTTTAGCTACTTGTGTATTTAAATAAAATATGTGTAAGGTTTTGGTCATTAAGGGGATTGGTATTTCAAATTTTGATCCTTTAATGGGTCAAAAATTTTTAGGAGGAAATAAATGAAATATACTCGTAATATGATTGGTGCAGCCACTTTTGCATCATTCTTGTTAGCAGGGTCTGCATATGCAGATGTTTGCGATACACCATCAAAATTGGGTGATTTAGGAAGTTTTCCTGGTGAGGTTATCACAATGCAGGGTTCTATGTTGGGTACCGACCAAGAAATGCTTGAAGCAACATTTAGTTGTTTTGAGAAAGCAACAGGTGCTACTATTCAATATTCGGGTTCTCGAGATTTTGCAGCGTTGGTTGTTGCGGATTTACGTTCTAACAATGCTCCAAACATCGCTATTTTCCCGCAGCCTGGTCTCGCAGCGGATATGGCAAAAGAAGGACATTTAGTTCCTCTTGGTGATGACATGGCTGATTGGATGGCCGAGAATTATGGGGCAGGCTCTTCGTGGGTTGACTTAGGAACTTATGCTGATGCAAACGGCAAAGAGAATTTTTATGGTTTTGCCTATAAAATGGACCTTAAGTCTTTAGTTTGGTATTCTCCAGAACAATTCGAAGATAATGGCTATGAAATTCCAAAAACAATGGAAGAGTTAATTGAGCTATCCGACCAGATGGTTGCTGATGGAAACACACCTTGGTGCATCGGCATCGAGTCTGGTAACGCGACTGGCTGGACGGCGACAGATTGGATGGAAGATCTTATGCTCAGAACAGCTTCACCTTCAAAATATGACCAATGGGTTTCAAACGAATTACCATTTAATAGTCCAGAGGTTATAAATGCGATGGAAGTTTTTGGAAAGTTTTCGAGAAACGACGATTATGTTGCAGGTGGTGCATCTTCAGTCGCGACAACTTCATTTGGTGATGCTCCGAAAGGTCTATTTACATCTCCACCAAGCTGTATGATGCATCGTCAAGCATCCTTTATCTCTGGATTTTTCCCGAAAAAAGGACAAGAAGTTGCAGATGGTGAGGCAGATGCATTTTACTTTCCACCTTATGCGTCTAAAAATTTAGGCAATCCTGTTCTTGGTGCAGGAACTCTTTACACAATGACTAAAGATTCGCCTGCTACACGTGCTTTCTTCAAGTTTCTAACTGAAGCCTCAGCCCATGAAGCTTGGATGCAACAAGGAGTGCTTTTAACTGCGCATAAAGGGGCAAGTCTAGATGCCTATGCAACTCCATTACTTCGCAAACAAGGCGAAATTTTGGTGAATGCTACAACTTTTCGTTTTGATGCTTCAGACTTAATGCCAGGCGCAATCGGAGCTGGTGCATTTTGGAGTGAAATGACTGCGTTTGCTAATGGCCAAGACGCTCAAACAACTGCTGATAATATACAAGCAGCTTGGGATGCTATTAAGTAATTTCATCCAGTTTTGTTAAGCATTGGAGCACGGGTTTATTCCTGTGCTCCAATTATTTTTAAATCAAGGTAATTAAGACATGCGACCAATTATGAAAATAGTTGCCAGCAACGGATTGGCTATTTTGTTGACGATTATCTGTGTATTGCCTATTACAGCCATCTTCGCATACTCTCTTACTGCACCACTTGATAATCTTTTTTCCAATTTGGGATTATGGTTGCGTGAAAGTCGAGATTGGTCATTAGCAGCGATAGATGTAGAATTAAGATTTGCTAAAATTAGCTTTGCAGTTCGCTCAGTGTTAATTGCTGTTGGCATTTCGTGTTTATATTTTTGGATTACTAATTGGCTTAATAGTGGTTTAGCTAGAGCACGAGAGCAAAAGTCCATCGGCCGCCAATCTGCTATTATAGAGGCCATTCAGCCCTGGATTTTTGTTGGGCCAGCGCTTGTCCTGCTCACCTTATTCCTTGTCGTTCCCGCTTTTATAACACTGGGAATTTCATTTCAGGAGGCCAATGGAGATTTTACAACTAATAATTATTCATTCATATGGGATCCGAAAGCATTAGGGTACATCCAATTTAGATTTGCAATGAGAAATAGTTTAATGTGGCTAATTCTTGTGCCAACATTTTGCATTATATTTGGGCTTGCAGTTGCTGTATTGGCTGATTCATTGAAGTGGGGTGTTGTTGCAAAAACATTTATTTTTGTCCCCATGGCTATCTCTTTTGTTGGTGCTGCTGTCATATGGAGAAATATTTTTGCTGGCGGTGGCATCGAAGCTCAACAAGTTATAAATGGTTTTACTCCCTCTTATCAAACTGGATTATTAAAATCTTTGCTCGGGCATCCTCCATCATACAATGAACCACTTTATAATTTAAAATTTTGGGGTAATTTCTTTTTGATGTGGATTATGGTTTGGATTAAGACTGGTTTTGCTATGGTCATTTTTTCTGCGGCACTAAGAGGAGTTCCAAAGGAAACGGTAGAGGCCGCGATTATCGATGGAGCAAATCCATGGCAACTTTTTTTTAAAATCAAACTACCACAAATTTATTCTACAGTAGTTGTCGTTTGGACATACATGGTGACAGAGGTCCTTAAAGTCTTTGACATCCCATACGCATTATCTGCAAATGATGATGATAAATTATTGCTTGCAACAATGATGGAGGCGGCAAAAAATACCTGGTCAATTGGCGGTGATGCAGTAGATAATTTATTTGCTTCAATAGCGATTATGTTAATGATAACCGTTATACCTCACATGATATTCAACGCTTGGCGGCTCAGAAAAGAGCAAAAAGAATTAGGTAATTGAGGATATTGACACCATGATAAACCGAACTTTGAGTAATATTGTGCTGAGCTTAATAGTGGTAATTTGGGTTGTTCCTTTCATAGCGCTTGTTGCCACCTCGCTCCGTTCTGAGATGGCTACAAAAACCTCTGGTTTTTGGACCTCATTTACACCAACCATATTAGGGCATCGTTTTAGCACTCATGACAAGAATGAAGTGTTAAAATCAGACCAATTAACCGGAAATATATTCAAAAGAATAAATAAAGAGCAAGAGTGGTTTCCTGTTTCCGGTAGCGTTGAGTCCATTATGTTTAAAGGCCGTGTGCCAGATCCTAATAATCCTGGAAAAACTGTTTTACAAAAAAAACTCGTACCTGTTGGGGAAGTCATGAAAGTAAGGGGTGGTGATTTTATTTTTCAGACAAACGGAGACTTTATATGGACCTTCCCTCAGGACTCTGAGCTAAAACCAAAAAAATTAGATGTTTTTATTAATCAGGACCCCGTATTTGCGCCGGAGGCTTACGTTGAGGTCCTAATTGATAATGAAAATGTGCCTAATGCCCTTATTTCCTCATTTATTGTCACGATACCCGCTACTATTATTCCTATAACAATAGCAGCATTTGCTGCATATGCATTTGCATGGATGAAATTTCCAGGAAGAGACTGGATATTCATTGCAGTTGTGACATTGATGATCGTCCCAACCCAATTAGCTTTTTTACCGATTTTGCAGGGATTTAATGGAATAGCTACTTGGATGATGGCGCTCCAAGAGTTGCTTACAGATTGCGAGATAACAGATAGTTGCTCTGTTCCCTCAAAGTCTTTTGCAAGTCTTTGGATTACTCATACCGCATTTGGGCAACCTCTTGCTATTTATCTTTTGCGAAATTATATAGTTGGACTTCCTAAAGAGCTGCTTGAGAGTGCAAGGATAGATGGCGCTTCTCATATGCAAATTTTCCTCAAGATTATAATACCTTTATCTGTTCCCGCACTAGCATCTTTCGCTATTTTTCAATTTTTATGGATATGGAACGACCTTTTAGTAGCTCTTTATATTGGTCCCAGTAACTCAGATGAACGTGTTTTTCCAATTTTATTAGAGCAGCAGTTAGGTACTTTTGGAGATCAGCTTCATCTTTTGAATGCGTCAGCTGTTATTTCAATGATAATCCCCGTTTTAGTGTTTCTTGCTATGCAACGATATTTTATTCGTGGGTTGCTTGCTGGTTCGGTAAAAGGAGGCTAATAAATGTCTCAGCTTAAATGGTGGGAAACAGCGGTAATCTACCAAATTTATCCCCGCTCTTTTCAAGACTCTAATGCAGATGGTATTGGAGATCTTAATGGCATTACATCTCGTCTTGATTATATTGCAAACTTGGGCGTTGATGCCATTTGGATAAGTCCATTTTTTAAATCACCACAAAAAGATTTTGGATACGATGTCTCAGATTATTGTGATATTGCTCCGGAATATGGAACCTTAAATGACTTTAAAAGGCTTTTATCGACGGTACATTCTTTAGGTCTCAAATTAATGGTTG
>CACGLE010000006.1 GCA_902573725.1 uncultured SAR116 cluster alpha proteobacterium | reverse complement strand
TTTCTGTGTCCGCAATATTATTTGTATTCGGTGTTTTTGGTATTTTCATTAACAGAAAAAATGTCATCACGATTTTAATGTCCATTGAATTAATCTTGCTTTCTGTGAATATTAATTTGGTAGCTTTTTCAGCCTTTACAGGTACATTGTCTGGTCAGATATTTTCTCTTTTTATTCTTACTGTTGCAGCAGCAGAGGCAGCTATTGGGCTTGCTATCCTTGTAATTTACTTCCGAAATAGGGGTTCTATAGCGGTTGAAAATCTCAATGTGATGAAGGGATAAAACAATGCTTTATCAAGCTATTGTATTTTTGCCATTAATCGGTGCGTTTGTTGCTGGGATACTCTCAATTCGACAACTACATATGCCAGCTGAAATTATCACGGTGATTGGGGTCTGTGCATCATTCTTATTATCTTGCTTCGCTTTTTATGATGTCGCGCTGATGCATAATTCGATTACTCTAGAGATTGCACGATGGATTAATGCAGGCGATTTTATTGCCAATTGGACATTGCGCTTTGATACTCTCACTGTTGTTATGTTGATCGTTGTTACATCTGTCTCATCTTGTGTCCATATTTATTCTATTGGTTACATGCACCACGATAAATCGCGTGCTCGTTTTATGGCTTATCTAAGCTTATTTACTTTTGCTATGTTAATGCTTGTTACAGCTGATAACTTACTTCAATTATTCTTTGGATGGGAGGGTGTCGGACTTGCGTCTTATTTATTAATTGGCTTTTGGTACCATAAGCCTTTAGCTCATAAAGCAGCAATGAAAGCATTTATTGTTAACAGGGTAGGCGATTTTGGGTTTGCGCTTGGTATCTTTGTTATTTTTTATTTATTTGGTAGTATACAATTTGATCAAATTTTCGCGAATGCCTCAGAACTTAAAAATATTTCGATCTCATTTTTAGAAATTGATATGCCTGCTTTAGAGGTGGCTTCGATTTTATTGTTTATTGGTGCAATGGGAAAATCGGCACAACTTGGGTTGCATACATGGCTGCCAGACGCAATGGAGGGACCTACTCCCGTATCAGCGCTTATTCATGCTGCAACTATGGTCACGGCTGGAGTTTTTCTCGTGTGCAGAATGTCTCCTGTAATTGAATATGCGCCACTTGCTCTAAATTTAATCACTGTTGTAGGAGGTCTCACTGCAATATTCGCTGCTACAATAGGAATGACTCAATTTGATATAAAACGTGTGATTGCTTATTCAACTTGTTCTCAATTAGGGTATATGTTCTTTGCTGCTGGAGTGTCCGCCTACCCTGCAGCTATGTTTCATTTAACTACACATGCATTTTTTAAAGCACTTTTATTTTTGGGAGCTGGTTCGGTCATTCACGCCCTATCAGATGAACAAGACTTGCGTAATATGGGAGGTGTCTGGCACAAAATCCCAATAACATATGGTTTAATGTGGATCGGCTCCCTAGCTTTAGCAGGATTTCCTTTCTTTGCAGGGTATTACTCAAAAGATATGATTTTGGAGGCCGCTTGGGCTTCTAATTCCTTTACAGGACAAATGGCATTCTGGTTTGGCTGTGCAGCGGCTCTTCTTACCGCTTTTTATAGCTGGAGATTGCTAATTTTGGCATTTCACGGAAAACCTCGTTGTAGTTCTGAGGTGTATGACCATGTTCATGAGTCACCACCTGTAATGATTTTTCCATTAATACCACTTGCTTTAGGAGCAATTTTTGCTGGATGGTTTGGGTATCAAATGTTTGTTGGGTATGATATGAAATATTTTTGGGGAGACTCTCTTTTTATTCTTCCTGAACATCATGCTATGGAAGAAGCGCATCATGTCGCAGATTGGGTTAAGCGTCTACCAGTTATTTTGGCTTCAATTGGATTTGGTTCTGCTATTTTTGCATATCTAATAATCCCGTCTTTGCCTAAAATATTGGTTTCTTTTGTAAAACCAATTCATATTTTATTTTTTAACAAATGGTTTTTTGATGAATTATATGATGTTTTATTTGTAAGATCGTGTGTGTTATTTGGAAACTTTTTATGGTTAAGAGGTGACCAGCGGACCATCGATGGTTTTGGCCCGAATGGTTTGTCAGAACTTGTTCTCAAAAGTTCTAGCAGGCTATCAAAATTACAAACTGGATATGTGTATCACTATGCTTTTGCAATGATGATTGGTGTTGTAATTTTACTCTCTTGGTATTTCAGTGGGATTGGGAGATAAAATAATGTTATCATCATGGCCTATTTTATCTATAATTACATTCCTTCCGCTGCTCGGAGTTCTGTTTATTCTTCTTGCAAGCGGAGACAATAAGTCTTCAGAACATAATTGTAAGATGGTAACTATTTGGGTCTCCAGTTTCACCTTTGTTGTTTCTCTTCTTCTCTATTTTGGTTTTGATCCAGCTGCAGTCGGTTATCAGTTTGAAGAGCAGTTTGACTGGATTGAGGGAAGTGGAATTACTTATCATTTGGGTGTTGATGGTATTTCGATGCCATTTATTTTGTTATCTACATTTTTAACACCTCTTTCTGTACTTGCTAGTTGGCATTCTATTAAGCAGCGGGTTCGTGAATTTATGATCGCTTTCCTTGTGCTAGAAACAATGATGGTGGGCATGTTTGCGTCATTAGATTTGATGATGTTTTATCTTTTTTTTGAAGGTGTTCTAATACCAATGTTTTTAATTATTGGTATTTGGGGTGGACCAAGACGTGTATATGCGGCATTTAAATTCTTTTTGTACACCCTTTTAGGTTCTGTGTTGATGCTTATTTGCATTATGATAATGTATTTACAAGCAGGTACAACAGATATTCCAGCGCTTTCTAATTTTAGTTTTTCATCCGAATATCAATTCTGGTTGTTTATTGGATTTTTTGCTTCATTTGCAGTAAAAGTGCCGATGTGGCCGTTTCATACATGGTTACCAGATGCACATGTGGAGGCGCCGACAGCAGGGTCAATGATTCTAGCTGGCATCCTGTTAAAAATGGGTGGTTACGGATTTATTCGTTTTTCATTACCAATGTTTCCTGATGCCTCTTTGTATTTTGCTCCATTCATTTTTGTTCTTTCAATTGTTGCAATTATCTATACATCACTCGTAGCATTAGCACAAACTGATATGAAAAAACTTATAGCATATTCGTCCGTGGCTCACATGGGATTTGTTACTATTGGAATTTTTACCTTCAATGAACAGGGAATTGCGGGGGCGATGTTTCAAATGATAAGTCATGGTCTTATATCCGCTGCATTATTCTTCTGCGTCGGAGTTGTATATGACAGACTTCATACTAGAGAAATCAACGATTATGGTGGTGTTGCGGATGTAATGCCTAATTATGCTATTTTTTTCATGATTATGATGTTGGCATCAGTTGGCCTGCCAGGCACATCAGGATTTATTGGTGAAATATTGGTTTTGGTTGGTGCTTATAAAACAAGTTCGTCACTCGCCTTTTTTGCAGCTACAGGTCTCGTTCTTGGAGCTACTTATATGTTATGGCTTTATCGCCGTGTTGTGTTTGGACGAGCTGAAAAAGGTGAGGTTATTCGAATGCCTGCCTTAACTAATAGAGAAATAGGCATTTTAGTGCCTTTAACTATATTTATATTGTGGTTTGGGGTATATCCTGCACCTCTTTTAGATATTTTGAATCCTGTTATTTCAACTATTAGTGATACGGTGTCGCAAACTCAGTTGGTGGTATCCAGTCTCCAATAAAAGGGAAACTTGTAAATTATGCTATTTACACAAATGACATTTCAGGCAGCTTTACCAGAATATATCTTGGCTGTGATAGCGCTGATCCTTGTTTTGATGGCCGCCTTTTTTGATGATAAAAACAGTTCAAGAAGGTATGTAAAATTAACTGCATTGTCTGGTTATGGACTAGCATTTCTTGCAATTTTTGCACTTCCTTCGGAAAGTCAATCTATATATTTAGGATTATTTAAGGTAAATTCTTTTCTTGTTTATATGAAAGGGTTGGTTCTTATTGGCGCCTTTTTTGCCTGTTGGATGGTAAGTGATAATTGGTTAGATGGTATTGAAAAACCTGAATATCAAGTTCTCATAATGTTAGCTACCTTGGGCATGTTACTAATGATTTCAGCTAATGATCTTATTTCGCTATATATGGGGTTAGAATTACAGTCGTTACCGCTTTATGTCATAGCGGCTATTAATACTCGGTCTCTAAAGTCATCTGAGGCAGGTTTAAAATATTTTCTCTTGGGTGCACTTTCGTCTGGTATGCTTCTCTACGGCTCCTCATTAATATATGGATTCACAGGGCTTACTAATTTTGACCAAATATCTTCTTTCATTGAACAAAATGGTGCAACCCCTGGGATTATTGTCGGTGTCGTATTTTTAATTTCAGGGTTAGCATTTAAAATTTCTGCAGCACCATTCCACATGTGGACACCAGATGTATATGAGGGTGCTCCAACCCCAGTAACGGCTTTATTTGCTATTGTACCTAAAATTGCTGCAATTACCTTATTGTTGAATGTAACCCACTTTTTATTTGCCGATATTAGGTTTGAATGGATGCAAGTTATAATTGCAATTTCAGTTGCTTCTATGGTCATCGGTGCCTTTGGTGCAATTATGCAAAAGGACTTAAAGAGGATGATGGCCTATTCATCTATCGCACATATGGGATATGCCCTAGCGGGAATTGCAGCTGGCTCGCAGCAAGGCGCCGCAGGTGTTTTAATTTATATGACGACTTATATATTTATGGGGGCGGGTACATTTTCTATTATTTTGATGTTGAGGCGGGACGGATTGCCTGTTCACAAGTTATCTGACCTTTCAGGTCTTGCATCTACCCATCCTTTCTGGGCTTTTGGATTATTGATATTTATGTTTTCAATGGCAGGCATTCCGCCATTAGCTGGATTTTTTGCAAAATGGTACGTTTTCTTGGCAGCAGTGAATGCTGGGTTGATACCACTCGCTATAATTGGCGTGATAACATCTGTTATCGGGGCATTTTATTATTTACGTATAATCAAGCTGATGTATTTTGATGATGTTGATCAGACACTAGATAATAATGCACCAAAAGAAAATATTATAATTCTTTCATTGTCAATTACTGTGACAGTCTTATTTCTATTATTCATTGGTCCTCTGCGTGAATGGAGTTATTTTGTTGCAAAGAATTTTCCTGCTTCTGGACTGTTATAATTAGGGGCATTTATGATTGATAGTAATCTGAAAAAGTGGGAGTTACATACCAGAGAGTCATGTACTTCTGCCTTGGACGTTGCGAGGGAATTTATTGAAAAGACAGAATTACTCCCCGAGGGAAATGCATTCTTAGTATCCGAACAAACAAATGGTCGTGGTCGGATGGACCGAGTTTGGATTTCGCATAAAAATAATGGGATGTATTTATCTGTGATTTTATCTCCAAAACGCCCTCACTCTGAATGGCCAACCTTATCATTTGTTGCTTCTCTTGCTGCATTGCAAACAATAAATTCTATTTGCCCAAATGTTCCTGCAAGTCTAAAATGGCCAAATGATTTAATGGCAAATGATAGAAAAATGGGAGGGATTCTTCTTGAAGCAGATGGTCCCCATGCAATATTAGGCTGTGGTATTAATATTAGAAATGCACCAAAAATATTGGATTCGTTGGTGTCATCAACAGATATAGCGGAATATCAATCCGTTTTGCCTGACGCAAAACAACTTGCTGATTGTTATCTTTTAAATTTAGAAAATTTGTATCAAATTTGGCAGGAATGTGGACCAGCACCCTTATTAGCAAGGTGGCAAGACAAATCAAACATTATTGGCAGGAACTTAACTGTAAAACTATGTGATAGGTCTATCACAGGTATATGCGATGCTTTGGAACCGGATGGTCGTTTAAATATAATCGATATTGATGGTAATGTTCATCTTATCACGGTAGGAGATGTGGTGCTGATGGGAGAGGTCAATGCTTCTAACAATTGATTGTGGAAATACGCATGTTGTTTTTGGTATATTTGATCATTCTGATTTATCTTATAGTTGGCGAATAGATACATTAGCTACAAATAATAAAAAACATTTTCTTGAAATTTTTAAAGAAAAGTTAAAAAATCTTAATCTTACGATAAAGCATTTTAAATATGTTATACTTGCTTCTGTTGTTACCGAAGCTGAGACTTGTTTTAATTTTTTTGAAAAGTCACTTTCAATACCATTTATATCCATTTCAAGTTCTTTATTGAAGTTACCCATAGAAATAGATTTGCATGAGCCTTCTCAAGTGGGTGCTGATAGATTGGTTAATGCTGTTGCCGGGTCATCTTTGACACAATCTGATGTAATCATCGTAGATTTTGGAACCGCCACCACATTTGATATTGTAACAATGGTCTCTGGTATGCCTATTTATAAAGGTGGTATAATTGCTCCTGGCGTTAACTTATCATTGGAGGCCCTAACCAGAGCAGCGTCAAAACTTCCAAAAATAGATCTTTCTGTTCATCCTAGCAAGGTATCAGTAATAGGCAAAAATACTCTAGACGCTATGTGGTCTGGTATTATATGGGGGTATGTTGGAATGATTGAAGGTATCATTCACAGAATTGAAGTTGAAACGGGAAATAGCTTTAGAATTATCGCGACGGGAGGACTTGCGTCATTGTATTTACCTTACTGTGAACTAATTAAGTGGCAAGAACCTAATTTAACTTTATTAGGTCTAAAACAGATCGCAGAGATTAATGGGTATAAATAGATGAATTTTTTAGATAGTGACCTTATTTTTATCCCTTTAGGTGGTTCTGGTGAAATTGGAATGAATGCAAATTTATATCATTATCAATCTGATTGGTTAATGATTGATCTTGGAATTAGCTTTAGTGACGAAACAACACCAGGTGTTGATATTATTCTGCCAGATATAAGGTTTGCTGAAGAGCAAAAAGTGGACATTAAGGCAATTATTCTAACGCATGCTCACGAAGACCATTTTGGCGCAGTACCGTATTTATGGGAAAAACTAAATGTACCAATTTATGGTACTGCTTTTACAATAGCTTTATTAAAGCGAAAATTGGAAGAGGCAAAAATATCAGACAATATCCCCTTAAATGTAATTGATTATAACGTTGATTATAAATTTGGCGCATTTACAGTTGAGTTTGTGGCTTTATCTCATTCAATACCTGACCCCGCAGCGATAGTATTAAAGACGGATAAAGGTCAAATATTGCATACGGGAGACTGGAAGTTTGATGAAACACCTATGGTAGGAAATAAAACAGATGTCCAAAAGCTTCAGAGAATAGGCGATGAGGGAGTAATAGCTCTTATAGGTGACTCAACTAATGCATTGATTGACGGAAGGACTCCATCAGAGTACGTAGCTCGTGACGGATTAAGCAAAATAATCGCTAATTCAAAACATACTGTAGCGGTAACGTGTTTTGCAAGTAACATAGCTAGGATAAGTTCAATTATTTCAGCTGCAAATGAAAATAATAGACATGTTTGCGTAGTTGGACGTGCACTTCATCGCTCTATAGCGGCAGCAAGAGAAACAGGATATCTTGACAATATTCCTGATTTTGTATCTGAAGTTGATGCCGGTTTGATGCCAAGAGAAAATCTAGTAATAATCTGCACTGGCTCGCAGGGAGAAACGAGGGCTGCACTTGCAAAAATTTCTAATGGAATGCATGAAAATATTAAACTCCAAGCAGAAGATACTGTGATTTTTTCTTCTCGTCAAATTCCAGGCAACGAAAATGCAATAGCAAGAGTACAAAACCAATTCTTGCGCCAGAAAATAAATATAATTACGGATGAAGATGCAATGGTGCATGTGTCAGGACACCCTGCAAGAGATGAGTTGATAGATTTATATAATATTATTCGGCCGCAAATCGCTATACCAGTTCATGGAACAGCGAGACATCTTGACGCTCATGCAAAATTAGCTGCTTCCTGTCAAGTGCCCGAAATCCATATTCCAGAAAACGGAAACATAATTAGCTTAAATAATAATAGTATAAAAGTTGTTGATAAAATTACAGTCTCTCAATTTACTCAGGGCTCTGGAAGTATCATAGATTTGCAGTCTGATATGTTGCGATCCAGAAGGCAGATGCTTTGGAACGGTTCTGTCAGTGTTTCTGTATTATTAGATCAAATGGGCTCTTTAATGCAGGCGCCTACAGTAACCCAGGATGGGGTTTGCATGGGTGAAGAAGAAAGTGATTATTTAGCTGATATTAGTCTATTGGTGGATACTCAGCTGGAAAAAACAAATAAAAATCTTCTCAATGATGACACTGCCGTCCAAACTCTGATTATTGGTAAAGTAAAAAGTGCTACAAAATCTCGTTTTCGCATCAGGCCTAATGTTCACGCTCATATAATACGCATTGCTGGGTAGCTTGGAAGGTAATTAACGTGGACTTTGTATCATCAGTGGTTGTATATATTTTACTTTGGTGGTGGATATTCTTAATGGCTCTGCCATTTGGGAGTGCGCCGCCAAAAAACCCAGTATTTGGTCATGCGAGTTCAGCCCCAGACAATCCAGGTATTGTAAAAAAAATTATAGCAACAACTTTAATAACTGTTTTTGCCTTTTTTATTGTTAAATCGGTTATCGAATCAGGAATTATGACTTTAAACTAAAAAAAACAAGGCTTTGTGCCTTGTTTTTTCTATACCACTAAATGTGGTATTTTTTCTCCCTAAACTCGGACCCACTTTTCAAGAAGCTCCGATTTTCTGATGGTAAAAGATTGTGCGGATGCTGTCACTACAAAAAAGATTTATTATTGTATGGTGGAATAGAATTTTATTAAAATCTAGTTTAATGTTTTTGAAACATGTTTATAACTAAAAAAGAAATGAGTTCATTTTTTCGTTTTGGTAATTGAGGATTAAAGTTGGCATTGGACATACTAATCTCGAGTGACCATGGTGGTGTAAATCTTAAATCCACATTGGTTTCTCATCTAAAGACTGGCGGTTTTAATGTTAGAGATCTCGGGCCTTATGAAGCAGGTGCTTCTGTTGATTATCCGGATTATGCAGCAAAATTAGCAAATGAGATGCGACAATATAATTTTAAAGGTATCCTTATATGCGGTTCTGGGATAGGAATGTCTATTGCAATAAATCGCTATGAATGGGTAAGAGGAGCATTAGTTCATGATGAAACAACTGCTAGACTTTGCCGAGAGCATAATGATGCAAATGTCATTATTCTAGGAGAGCGGATACTAGGGGAATTAACGGCGATTTCTTGTGTTAATATATTTTTAAATACTAGTTTTTTAGGGGGTCGCCATCAAAAACGTGTAAATAAATTGAGAAACTCAAAAATGTTTATGTCGCCACAGGAGAATTAAAATGCGTCAGGATAAAAAAATGTTTGTTGATAATTTGATGAGTGGTGATCCAGAAATTGCCGAGGCAATTCAGCATGAGCTGTTTCGGCAGCAGGATCAATTAGAAATGATCGCATCAGAAAATATTGTTTCATCATCGGTCCTTGAGGCGCAGGGATCTATTTTAACCAATAAATATGCGGAGGGATATTCTGGTAAACGCTATTATGGTGGATGTGAATATATAGACGTGGTTGAAACACTTGCAATTGAAAGAGCAAAAAAATTATTCGATTGCGAGTTTGCGAATGTTCAACCTCATTCTGGAGCGCAGGCAAACCAAGCGGTTTTTCTGGCTCTGTTGTCACCAAATGATACTGTTTTAGGAATGTCTCTAGCCTCTGGTGGTCACCTCACACATGGTAGTGCTCCTAATTTATCAGGTAAGTGGTTTAATGCTATTCAGTATGGTGTGAGCCGTCAAACTGATTTGATAGATTTTGAAAAATTAAGGGAACTTGCGATAAACCATAAACCAAAAATGATTTTAGCAGGTGCCTCAGCCTATCCACGGCAAATTGATTTTTCAAAATTTAGAGAAATTGCTGATGAAGCTGGAGCTCTTTTAATGGTGGACATGGCTCACATTTCTGGTTTGGTGGCCGCAGGTCTTCATCCAAACCCAGTGCCATATGCCGACATTGTAACATCTACTACTCATAAAACTTTGCGGGCGGGTAGGGGAGGAATAATTCTTTCAAATAATATTGAACTTGGAAAAAAAATTAATTCTGCAGTTTTTCCAGGATTACAAGGTGGGCCATTAATGCATGCAATAGCAGGTAAAGCTGTTGGTTTTAAAGAAGCTTTACAACCTGAATTCAAATCCTACATTCAGTCTGTAATTAATAATGCAATAAAATTGGGAGAAGTGTTAAAGGAGCGTGGGCTTGATCTAGTATCAGATGGAACAGATACACATTTATTATTGGTTGACTTGAGACCCAAGGGACTTACTGGAAATATTGCCGAAATTAGTCTTGAGGCGGCGGGTATCACCTGTAATAAAAATGGTGTTCCCTTTGACCCAGAAAAGCCCATGATAACATCAGGAATAAGATTAGGCACCCCAGCCGGCACAACAAGAGGTTTAGGTTTAGAAGAATTTGAAGAGGTTGGAAATATTATTGGTGACGTGCTGGATGGTCTTGCATCAAATAAGTCTGATAATTCGGTAGCGGAAAGACAAGCTAGAAATCAAATTGTCGAAATTTGCAAGCGTTTTCCCATTTATTGATAGTTTTTATAGCCGAAAAGTAAAAATATGAAAAACAGGGTATGTTAGATGTTATGTCCATTTTGTAAATCAGAAGATACACAAGTAAAAGACTCCCGACCTTCAGAAGACGGAACAGCTATAAGAAGACGGAGACAATGTAATAGTTGTGACGCACGGTTTACAACTTTTGAAAGAGTTCAATTAAGAGAGGTTTCTGTCATAAAAAGAGATGGAAGCAAGGTACTTTTTGACAGAGATAAGCTATCTAGATCTTTTAATGTTGCCCTAAGAAAGAGAAACATTGTCCAAGATAAAATTGAAATGGAAATCAATGAGATAGTAAAAAAACTTGAATCAACAGGTGAACCAGACGTTGCTTCTGAATATATTGGTTCACTTGTTATGAAGGCGCTATTGCAGCTTGATAAAGTTGGTTATGTAAGATATGCCTCAGTTTACCGAAACTTTGCAGATCCAAAAGAGTTTGAGGAATTTGTTAACGAGCTAAAAAAGTGAGCAGTTCAATCCCGTCAAAGGAACATGATAAAAGGTGGATGAAATTTGCTATAGCGCTCAGTGAGAAATCACAGGGGCTTTCCTCTGAAAATCCTAATGTTGGTTGTGTTGTAGTTGACCCTGATGGGAACCTATGTGGGAGTGGTTTCACCCAGCCAGGAGGCCGTCCTCACGCAGAAATTGAGGCTTTAAAAGATGCCGGTAAAAAAGCAAAGGGGGGAATATTGTATGTCACTTTAGAACCCTGTTCCCACTATGGTCAAACACCCCCTTGTGTGAAAGCTATAATACATGCTGGCATAAAAAGAGTATTAATCGCAACAATGGACCCGGATAAAAGGGTAAATGGGTCTGGGATAAAACAACTAAAACAGGCAGGCCTTGAAGTAGAGGTTGGATTAATGAGAAGAGAAGCAATAAAGTACATACCTTCTTTTTTAGCAAGAAGTAGTTTTTTCTTTGATGATAAAACCTCAAACAAAAAAAAAAGGCCCTACATCACAGTAAAAGTAGCTCATAGTCTGGATGGGTTTGTTAGTAAAGGCATTGGATTAGGAGGTAAAATATCCAATCAAGTTTCAGATGCATTTACACATGATCTTAGGAGTAGGGTGGATGCCACATTAATAAGTTATCAGACAGCACAAATTGACAATCCACACTTAAATGCGAGGATTAATGGGTTAGAACACCCTACCAAAAGAATAATTTTAGATAAAAATTTAGCACTTGATAAGCTGAGTAATCTTGTTAAAACGAGTGATATTCATCCGTTAATAATAGTAACAAAAGATAAACCAAAAGATAAACATTGGATTCATGATAAAATAGTAAACAATCAAATTCGTTTAATTGTAATGGGAAAAAATTATAACTTAGAAGCTATATTTATTGCCTTACTTGAACAAGGATTCGGACATATTTTAGTAGAGCCTGGTCCACGATTGCTGAAATCACTGCTCTCTGAGAGTCTAGTTGACGAATTTTTTGAGGTAATCAGCAAAAAGAGATTAATTAAAGGTTACTCTATTGGCATTTCGGAAAAGGCTGTAGATTTTACCCCTCCATCGTCTTTGGTATTAGTAAAACAATTTAATCTAGCGAATGATATTATAAAGTTTTGGAAAGTATAAAGTATATATGTTTACGGGTATAATTACAGATATTGGTGAGCTAACATCATTGGACAAACAAGGTGATTGGCAATTAAGGATCAAAACACATTGGAATACAAAAGATATTGACATTGGTGCATCAATTGCTTGCTCGGGCATATGCCTTACAGTATTGGACCGAGAAGGTGATTACTTTGATGTGTCGGCTTCTATGGAAACAGTTTCTATTACCACTTTACAAACTTGGCAGCTTGGAAAAAAAATCAATTTAGAAAGAGCACTAAGAGTAGGTGACGAGTTAGGGGGACACATAGTTTCCGGACATGTAGATGGTATCATTACACTTTCTGAGATTAAACCAGATAATGACTCTTATCGTCTAAAATTTTTAATAGATGATAAGTTTAAAGGGCTAATTGCTAATAAGGGATCCGTTTGTATAGATGGAATATCTTTAACAGTAAATTCGGTAACTGATAGCAGCTTTGATGTTAACATTATTCCTCATACTTGGAATGAAACCACTATAGGGAATTGTGTAGTTGGAGATGCTGTGAATCTTGAAATAGATATGTTAGCGCGCTACGTTTCTAGACTATTGGAAACGAAATAATAACCATTAGATGTTTATAAAAAAAACAAAGGAATTAATATTTTGTCAGTTTTAAAACCATTAAAAATAGACCCAATTGAAGAGGTAATTTTGGATGCTAAGGCTGGTAAACTTTTTATCCTGGTAGATGACCAGGATAGAGAAAATGAGGGTGACTTATGTATAATAGCAGAGCATGCGACCCCAGATGCAATTAATTTTATGGCTACTCATGGAAGAGGTCTTATATGCCTTGCACTTACACGTGAAAAAGCTGATGAACTTAGCTTAAGCCTAATGGAGCGGCGTAATGAATCGCGGCATTCAACAGCCTTTACTACGTCAATAGAAGCAAGGGAGGGGGTAACCACTGGTATATCAGCTCATGACAGGGCTCATACTGTTAAGGTAGCAATAAACTCGAATGCGACCATAAATGATATTACAACTCCAGGTCATATTTTTCCACTAGTTGCAAGGGCTGGGGGAACGCTTGTAAGAGCAGGGCATACAGAGGCAATAATCGACATTGCTAAGGCTGCTAACATGAACCCAAGTGGTGTAATTTGTGAAATAATGAATGATGATGGTAGAATGGCAAGATTACCAGACTTAATTACTTTTTCAAAAAAACATGATTTAAAAATAGGAGCGATTGCAGACTTAATTTCATGGCGTAGAGGTAACGAAACATTAGTTTCCAGAATATCTGAGACTATAATAAATTCTAGTTTTGGAGGAGACTGGAGAATGATGGTTTACAAAAATGATATAACAGGTGTGGAGCATATTGCACTTTTGAAAGGAGATTTGATAACGAACGAACCTGTTTTAGTTAGGATGCATGCCCTTGATATGATGGTAGATATTTTAGGGGAAACAAAACAACATAGAACTTTTGGAGAGTTGCATAAGGCAATGGAGATTATTGCCGAAAAAGGCAGAGGACTTGTTGTTATATTGAGAGAGGCTAATTCGAGTAGTATATCTCAAATTATTACCTCCAGAAATTTAGTAGAAAATGATAAAATAAATAGTCCAGAACTTCGTGATTATGGTGTGGGTGCTCAAATTTTAGGAGACTTAGATGTTAGTAATATGATTTTATTGACTAATTCAAGGCCTAATGTAATAGCCCTGGAAGGTTATGGTTTAACTATATCCGGGTGGGAACCAATTTTTATCGATTGAAATATTGAAATGAAAAAGGACTAAAATGGTAAATAAATTTCTTATTATTGAAGCCAGATTTTATGATGATATATTGGACGGTCTTGTAGAGGGAGCTATTGAAAAACTTGAAATCAACGGTTTTGAATATGATCGTCTACAGGTTCCTGGGGCGTTAGAAATACCAGCAGCTATTGCGATGGCTGCAGACACAAGCTTTTTTCTTGGTTTTGTTGCCCTCGGTTGCATAATAAGAGGTCAGACATCGCATTACGATATTGTAAGTAATGAGTCAGCACGAGGCTTAATGTATCTTTCAATTGAAAAAAAACTCGCTATCGGAAACGGAATTATAACAGTAGAAAATACAGAACAAGCCTGGGACCGTGCAAGAGCTTCTAGAAAAAATAAAGGAGGTGGCGCCGCTTTAGCTGCAATAAAAATGCACTCAATTAAAGCACTTTATTCCTAATGAAATATAGGGAACTTAAAATAAAAAAACTCCCAGTTGCAATGAGACAAAGAAGTGCCTCCAGAATAGCAGCGGTGCAACTAAATTTTCAGTATTTATTTGTTGAGGGTGATTTGGAAACTTCAATAATTGAATATCTAAAACACTATTCTTCCGATGTTGCAAAAGAGATGAACGTTAGAGATATTGATGTCACCTATTTTAGAAAACTACTTGTTGATTGCAAAATACACGAGTTATTAATCAGAGAATTAATATCTAGTTCGTTGGCTGGGGGTTGGAATATAGATAGGTTGTCCAAAGCAGATCTAACAATACTTTTAGTAGCTATTTGCGAGTTAAAAAATATGGCCAAAACACCAGTTAAGGTTATTATTAAAGAATATACAGCTATAGCAGATGCTTATAACAGCGATGTTTCATTTATTAATGCAATATTAGATAAGGTTGCCAGAAAGTTAAGAACAAAGGAAATATAAAATAATATAATATCAATTTGTAAAATTTACTCAGTGTTCTGTCTACGTTGTAGGTTAAAAAATATTTGTTCCAATATTCCTAAACTGACTCCTGGTGCTTCTGTTTTTTCCTTATCATAGGTAATTGAGCTCGGTAAATTTTCAACTTTTTTCATTTCTAATAGAATGTCATTTTCATCAAATAAAAATACGTATAATTCACTTGAATTGATAACAGCCTTTCGCCCTAGTGGGGTTTGTCTCTTTATATTTGAATAATATATCTTACCTGAGTCAAAACTACCCTGGAAACTCGGAGGTCCTAAAATAAATTTAATATCATTTTTCGTTGTTTTATTTAACTGAATTTTATGTATATCTATTTCATCGATTTTATTGCCATGAGTTGTTTCTTGAGCTGAGCAAGATAATAGACAAATCAATGAAATTCCGAAGAAAATCAAATTAAATAGTCTTTTAAAACTTATTTTAAGAACGGTAAAGAGGTTAAGACTATTATGGTAATTATCAAAAAAGTTTGAGAAAAGTCTATGAATAGCCATTTGAGAACTCCTACATTAATTTGCTATTACCGTTGTTTATGAATGCTGTTTCTGTTAGCTAAGTTCAGAAATAAAAAGGATGATTAGCAATGGAAAAAGCGTTTTTTAAGAGAATATCTAGCGTTATTTTTAGCTCCAACAAAACTGATTTAGATACATGTCAACAAATATATTATAAATGTCTTTTGGCAAGCCGAAGACCAGAATTCTACACCAAATTTGAAGTGGCAGACACATTTGATGGACGTTTCGATATGTTATGCCTAATTATTAGTGTTTATATGCACAAACTTAATAGAGAGCCAGAAAAAACAAAAGAATTTAGTCAAAATTTATTTGACGTCATGTTTAAAGACATAGATTTAACTCTTCGCGAGATGGGTGCCGGTGATTTAGGTGTAGGTAAGCGGGTCAAAATTATGTCAGAGAACTTTATGGGAAGGTTAATAAAATATTCACAAAGTTTTGAAAATAAAAATGCGTCTTTACTCGCAAAAACTCTTGCTAGAAATTTATACCGACAAGAGGGCATAGTTAACTCTGATAATGAGATCACCAAGTTTGTGCTAACATTGAGTGAGGAAATTGAGAGTTTGAAAATGGATTTTGTAATGTCAGAAGAATTTGATATTAATAACTTAGTTACATCTTGTTTTAAATTGGATAACGAATAAAAAAGAGATGAAACATGCAATCATTAAATTTTTGTAAAAATATAGATTTGCTATCAATAGATAAAGATATGCCTCCTTTATCTCTAGAATTAGTGCTTGATATTGATAGTTGTTCACATTTGCAGAAAAGGTTTGATTTTATTGAGGTATCAAATGTAATTTTGTCTGCTAATATTAAAAAAATTTCTACAGATTGTTGGGAATTAAAAGGAAATCTAGTTGCTCAGATTACCCATAAGTGTGTTGTTACTTGCAAACCTGTTAAAGAAAAACTAGAAATCAATCTTGAAGAGAGATATGTTCTCCAAACAGATTGTGAATCGATGATTGCAGAAATTGATATCGGCGCCCCGAATGTAGAGGTACTTGAAACAAATATATTGGATATAAACGAATTTATTGCACAAATTATAGGGGTAGAATCGGAATCTTTTCCAAAACTTCACTCTGCCTCGGAAACTCACTTTTTTGAGAGTAATGATAAAAAAGAAAATCCGTTTGCCAAGCTTGCTTTTTTGAAAAAGTGAAGAAATAGACTCATTGTACAAGAAAAATTGGGAGTTTTATAAGTTGTCATCAAATGTAAAAATTGCTTTAGATGCTATGGGTGGAGATAATGCCCCGGATATTGTGGTCGCCGGCGCTAGTATAGCGCGCAAAAGACATCCCAATCTAAATCTTTGTTTTATAGGAAATAGTGATAAAATTAAATTACTGATTAAAAAGTACAAAAATTTGAGTAACGCAAAAATTATACATGCCGATGATGTGGTGGGATCCGAGACAAGACCTGCACAAGCGTTACGGCATGGAAAAAAGACTTCAATGTGGCTTGCGGTTAATGAAGTGGCGTCAAAAAACGCAGATGCTATTGTTTCAGCAGGAAATACTGGCGCCTTGATGGCTATTTCCAAATTGCAATTACGAATGATAAATGGTGTTACAAGGCCTGCAATAGCTGGCTTCATCCCAACTTTGAAAGGTTTGTCTTGCATGCTAGACCTCGGTGCCAATATTGAAGTTGATGAACGAAATTTAGTTCAATTTGGAATTATGGGCGCCTCATTTTGTTCAGCAATCACAGGAAAAAACAATGCAACAGTCGGAATTCTTAATGTGGGTGAAGAAGATCAAAAAGGTTTTGACTACCTCAGGAGAGCTGGTTCAAGTTTATCAGATGAGACATTGAACTTAAATTATGTTGGGTTTATCGAGGGTTCAGATATTATAATTGGAGATACAGACGTTATTGTGACAGATGGTTTTACTGGTAATGTAGCCTTAAAAACAGCAGAGGGGACCGCAAAGTTCTTCATGCATCATCTAAGACGAGCCTTTCGGAGTTCTATATTAAGCCGAATTGGATTTTTGTTGTCTAGGTCCGCATTTACAAAAATGAGAAGAACAGTAGACCCCCGATATTATAATGGAGCAATATTATTAGGTCTAAATGGTATTTGTGTTAAATCTCACGGTGGAGCGGATTCTGTCGGATTTTCTAATGCCATTGAAGTGGCTTGTGACTTAATCGAACATGAATTTATTCCAAAGGTAAATGACTCTATTTCTGCAGCAGAAAAAATTATTCAAACTAAAGCATAATAGAAAAAATATATTTATGAAACAGATACTTATGACAGGTGTTGGCGCCTATCTTCCTAAAAAAACTCTTACAAACGAAGAATTAAGCACTTTTTTAGAAACAGATGATAATTGGATTAGGCAAAGAACCGGTATTATTTCTAGACGAAAAGCGGAGCAAGAGGAACTCACATCTGATTTAGCTGTGAATGCTGCCAATAAGGCGCTTGAAAGCGCTGGTGTGTCGGTTGCGGAAATTGACTGCATAATTTTAGCAACCACAACTCCAGATCACACTTTCCCATCAACTGCTACAATAGTTCAGCAAAAACTTGGCGCCAATAATGCTTTTGCATTCGATGTACAGGCTGTGTGTGCGGGATTTGTTTATGCTCTTTCAATAGCTAATGGCTTGATGTCCGCAGGTCAATGCAAGAACACTTTAGTTATTGGAGCCGAAACTTTTACAAAACTATTAGATTGGAGTGATAGAACAACATGTGTTTTGTTTGGCGATGGTGCTGGAGCAGTAGTGTTGCAAACGGAAGATAGTGGAAATGGGTACGGAATAATAGCGAATACACTACATTCTGACGGACGCTATAAAGATATATTATATGTTGATGGTGGTGTATCTACAACAGGAACTATTGGTTATGTAAAAATGCGGGGTAGAGATGTTTTTAGACATGCTGTTGAAAAACTTGCATCTGCAATGGACGAGGTGTTAGAACTAGCAAATTTAACATCAGATGATATTGACTGGCTTGTCCCTCATCAGGCGAATATTAGAATCATTAATGCAATGCAAAAAAAACTTAATCTACCAGATAATAAGGTCATTAAAACAGTTTCTGCGCATGCAAACACCTCAGCAGCCTCTATCCCTCTAGCACTTGCCTTCGGAGTAGAAAGTGGAAAAATCAAGCCAGGACATTTATTGGCTTTAGAAGCCATAGGAGGCGGTTTAACCTGGGGTGCCAGTCTCGTAAGATATGGCCGACCAGGCTAAAGTGTAGTTAATAGAACTTTTTCAGAGAGTTGACTTGCTTTCTTGACGATGATAACTTTTTTTTATGGCAAATACTTTAACACGTTCTGAAATAGCTCAAGCCGTCCATTTAGAGATTGGTCTTTCAAGGAATGAGTCTTCTAAACTTGTGGAAGATGTCCTTGAAAAGATGACAGAATGTTTCGTTAAGGGGGAAAATGTTAAGTTATCTTCATTTGGTACATTTAGCGTCCGTTCAAAAAAAGAAAGAATCGGAAGAAACCCAAAAACGGGCATAGAAGCTAGGATTTCACCAAGACGTGTATTATCTTTTCATCCATCTATTTCACTTAGGAAAAGAGTTAACAAATGATAACTGAGAAATCAGTTAGTGCGTATAAAACTATTTCTGAAGTGTCAAAACAAATCGACGTGCCATCACATGTTCTGAGGTTCTGGGAAACTAAGTTTTCTCAAGTAAAGCCTATAAAACGAAGTGGGGGCCGACGATATTATCGTTCTGAAGATATTGATGTATTGATTCGAATTAGAACGCTTCTTTATAAAGAGGGTTACACCATAAAAGGAGCTAAAAAAGCATTAAAATTAAATTTAAAAACTGAACTAAATCAATCAAAAATCAAAGATTTAACAAATCATGCAGACGATAATACTTTAGAAAATATAAAAAGCTTAAATGTGTTGGAAAAAAAAGTGGATAGCTATATAAAAGCACTTGATATCTTAAAGGATAGTGAAATGCGCTTAGATAAACTTATTTCAGGTATCTCAAAGTAAAAAAAACATAATTTATTTATTTCAACTTTTAGAATTACATTAATAACGGAGCGTAGCGCAGCCTGGTAGCGCACTACACTGGGGGTGTAGGGGTCGTGGGTTCGAATCCCGCCGCTCCGACCAAATTTATTCAATTAAAACAATATATTAAATGTATCTCGTCGAAGATATATTTTGGCTAAAAAGATATTCTGGTGCAAAAACTGGTGCAAAATTTGTGTGACCGATTACTTTATCTTCAGTCAAATCTCTCAAACACACAAAAAATTTTTTGGCATTAAAGACGAACGCCGAAACAAAGTACATCCCTTGTTGGCCATCGGGTAATCAATTAAATGCCATTTATTGGGTCTCAGAGGCTCTCTGAGTCGTTGACAAACAGTTATTGGTATCAGAGATGCTTAAAGGATTCGAATATCAGTTCTCATCAATAACCATCACATCACCAAATGGTAGGGTGAATATAAGGGTATAAGTATATAAATATAGATAAGCTCTGATACGGATAATATACTTAAATAGTCCTGATACGTTACCTGATACGTTATGTGTTATATACGAATATTATCCCATTTACCAATTACCTTACCCTATTGAAGGGACGGTAATTGGTTATGTTATGAGAAGAATAGGGTATATATAAGTAATATACAGGAGCTATTGTATTAATTAATAAATACATAAAAACAGTGTATAAGACATTTTTATTAATTCATATTCTTATCTAAAACAGATCGCACGTGCGACGATGTAAGCTTTTCTCTTAAACAAGTTATTAGTGCAAATGCGTTTCGCATTGACTCTCCTATCTCTGTTTGGTGACAATATAACATAAAGCAAAAAATTTTTGGAAACAGAGTTTTGAAGAACAGTTTAGCAAACACATTTCCAAAACTAGCTGCACAGTGGCACCCTTCGAAAAATGGGGAATTGAGAGCAACTGATGTTGTAGCTGGTAGTAAAAGGAAAATTTGGTGGAAGTGCGATATTGGTTTTGACCATGAATGGCAAGCACAACCATATAGAAGGTCGAAAAGAGGAGATGGGTGTCCTTTTTGTTCAAAATCGCCTAGGGCTAGTAGCACTAATAATCTTGCGTTGAATTATCCAGATGTAGCAAAAAAGTGGCATCCGACCAAAAATGGAGAACTTTTGCCTCATAATGTTACTAGTAACTCAACAAAAAAAGTATGGTGGTTCTGCAAAGACGGTCATTATTATCAACATTCTCCAAATCAGATGACCTCCAAAAACATCAAATGTCCATATTGTTCGGGCTATCGATTGGGTCAAGGGAACAGTCTTTTAGATAAATTTCCAGAAGTTGCTTCAGAATGGGATTACGAAAAAAATGCTGATATAAGACCAGATGCTGTTTCTCCAAAATCTCATAAAAAATACTGGTTTAAATGTAAATTCTTTCACTCTTATCGAGCCGCATTGTCAGATAGAACAAATGGTAGTGGTTGCTCACAATGTACAAGTCAAACCTCTCAACCAGAGTTAAGAATTTTCAGTGAGATGAGATACTTATTCCCAGATACTATGCATAGATATAAACACAAAAAAATAGAATTTGATGTGTTCGTACCTTCTTTGAAACTAGCAATAGAGTACGATGGTGCTTACTGGCATAGAAAAAAACTCAAAAAAGACTTATCCAAAAATCATTTTTGTGAATTAAACGGAATCAAGCTTCTTCGTGTTAGAGAGGCACCACTAGATAAGCTTACAGAAAATGATATTATCTTTACAAAAGGTAAACTCGATAAATTAAAATTGAATGAAATTATTAAGACTATATTTTATAAAGTTTATTCCATAGATTTTGAGGATTCTAGGATACAGAATTATTTGGAATCAAAGGAATTTAAAAATGAAATATTTTTTAAAGAACTTGAAACCTATCGCCCTTTCCCTGCAAAAGAGAAAAATATAGTTTCTACTAATCCTGAACTTCTGGAGATTTGGGATTATGAAAAAAATGCACCATTAACGCCAGAATATTTCACTGGTGGTTCAGGCACCGTTGTCCACTGGATATGTAGAAAGGGCCATTCGTATAAAAAGACCATCGTTAGTCAAAGAGATTCAGCTGGTTGTCCTATATGCTATAGAAATAGAGGAACCAAATTATCGTGTACTCCAACTATTAATGACCCGAGGCAGATGAAATTGATATGAAAGATTAAATCTATACACACCATCAGAAAAATCGCAGTTGTATCCGTTCTCTCTCTTTTTGCTATTGTGGGGGTGGTATATGGCTATGACCTTAGATTGGGGGAAAGGGCACTTTAAAGATGACACAAGTAAGTAAATTTAATAGTCTAACAAGATGGATTTACCCAGTGAATACAGATGCAAAACCAGTCAATCTCGTATTTCCTATATTTTTAAAAACGCACGTTTGAAATTTATTTAAAAACAGGTGTTATATGAATCTAAAAATCTATTTGGCTGTGCTCTTTGCCCCGCTTCTAACCGCCTGTGAAAGCCCAATTATAATTCCCAAAGAAAATGAAGGTGGAACAGCGAATAGTAATTTCTCTGGCCATGAAATGCCTGAAGAGTTTCGACCTAACGACGCTACAATTTCGCTCGTAGAAAAAAGGAAACTTCGGTGGTTAAAAAGTAGGGAAATACAAAAGAGAATCATCTACATAGACCCGGTAGATACTCATCATTCTATCACAACATTAAATAACGATGAAAATGCACATCTAGAGCAAGAGCTTAATACAGGATATATGCTGAGTTATCTCTTCTTTGATAAAGGAAGTATTAAGTATGATGGAGTTGCTGCCAAAGGTCGATTTTCAAACGATATAACAGATAGCACATTCATGTGGAACTATTCTTCAGGAAAAGGCATTACTTCATACTTAGTGGGACACGCCATCTGTGATGGTTACATTGACTCCATTTACGACCCTATTGATTGGCCAATGATGAAGAACACTGTCTACGGAAAACAAGTCTTGAAAGATCTATTGGATATGTACGCTGGAGATAGTCATCTCGTAAATGATAGCTTTATTCTGCATCCAGAAACTAAAGGGGTATCCCATCGCGATATGGGCTTTAATCAAGTTGCACATTACTTGCGCGATACTTCGCCTCAACATAAACGAGAAGTTTTTTATAACAACGTCGTTCAGGATGTGGTGGCGAATTATCTTGCCTACAAAATCGGAGATGAATACCTCGATTTTCTAAGAGAATTGTTTCAAAACCACGTAAGAATAGAAAATAAGATGTTCATAGAGCTGAGACCAAAAACATACTACGGCGGCGAAGACAATAATCTTCCCGGGGGTAGCCTTCAAACGAGGATAGCTGGAGATTTTTATTTTACAAGGAAAGATTTTCTTCGTGTGGGAATAGCTATGATGCGGGATTACCAAGAAAATACTTGTGTAGGGCAGTATTTGAAAACCATTCAATCTGAAGCTCGAAGATGGACACGGTATGAACCTAGTTCAAGAAAATCTTATAGTCACCCTAGTTATTATGCTCATAAATATGGAGGCATGATGTATTTTGATTATGATGGTTTGAGGGGAAGAAACATCTTCGGATTAGAAGGGCGTCTTGGTAATGGGATGATGATCGATATGGATAACTCAGTGATCATAGCAGTTCATACGGCGGCTAAAGCAGTTGATTTAAAATTCTTCATGATTGACGCTATGCGAGAGGGATCGTTGGTGGAATAGGACTTCTAATCAGTTTTCATCCATTTTTTTAGTGATTTTGTAGACTTTTATAAATGCCCAAACTAATGCCTCTCGTAAAAACAATTTAACTTGGGAATTAAGAGAGAGGCCGAGTGAGCATGAAACTTATCATGCTCACATCATCTGGTTTTTATTATCGCCAATTATTTTGTTCGTTAGTCGGTTTTTCCTTTAAAATTACATTGTCTTGTTAATAATAATATTTAACTAATTGACAAATCAAATTTGATTGTTTTTTAATTTTTGTATGAAAATATTTTTATTTGTAATTCTTTTCCTGACATCTTTTTGCAAATTTGTATTTGCTGAAGAGCAAAAAATTATTGCAATGGGTGATATAGAATTTGGAGAATATTTGAGTGCCGAATGTGCGGCATGTCATCATCAGGCAGGAATTAGTAAAGGTATTCCTGCTATTAATGGAATGGATGCAGAGGTTTTCGTTGCTTTAATGCTTGCGTACAGATCAAAAGAGATGGAAAATCCTATAATGCAAATGATTGCTGGGAGACTTGATGATGAGCAAATTGGATCATTGGCACTTTATTTTAGTATATTAGAACCACCAAAATGATTATATTTTCATTTACTTCAGGTTAAAAGCTGATAACATTCTAATAGCTAATTTATTTGGGGAGGATATAATGTCAAAAATTTCAAGGCGTACTTTTACAGGTATTGTTGCCACCTCAGTTGCTACAATTTCAATGCCATCAATTTCACTTGGTGCTTTACCAAGAGTTGTTGTTATTGGGGGAGGAGCAGGTGGTGCAACCGCAGCAAGGTACATTGCTAAAGATTCTAAAGGCGGTGTTCATGTTACACTAGTTGAAGCATCAAAGCGATATTATACATGCTTTTTTTCTAATCTATATTTAGGCGGATTTCGTAATTATGGTTCGATAGGCCACAATTATTATGGTCTTGCTGTAAATAGAGGTGTCAACGTTGTACATGAGTGGGCTGTTTCGGTAGATTCAGCAGCTAAAAAAGTTACTTTAGGTTCAGGAAATTCAATTTCATATGATAAGCTTGTCATTTCACCTGGAATAGATCTTAAATACGATACTATAAATGGGTACTCTGCTGAGGCTCAGACACACATGCCACACGCATGGAAATCAGGTACTCAAGTGCAGTTATTAAGAAATCAAGTCATGAACATGAAGCAAGGTGGAACTTTTGTAATGGTCCCTCCACCAAACCCATATAGATGTCCTCCAGGACCATATGAAAGAGTGTCTATGATTGCTCATCAGTTTAAAAAGTCTAATCCAACTGCTAAAATCGTGGTTCTTGATCCAAAAAATAAATTCTCAAAGCAAGGTTTATTTATGGAAGGTTGGCAGAGACATTATCCTGGTATGATTGAGTGGATTGATGCTGATACTCATGGTGGTATAAAGAATGTAAATGTTTCCAAGATGGAATTCGAAACTGATTTAGACACTTTTAAAGCTGATGCAGCTTGTGTTGTTCCAGCTCAAAAGGCTGGCGCAATTGCAATGGCAGCTGGAGTTAACAATGGTGACTGGTGTCCAATTGTTCCTGCATCAATGCAATCTCAAGCAGATGAAAATATCTATGTATTAGGTGATGCATCAGTTGCTAAATCAATGCCAAAGTCTGGTTTTTCAGCAAATAGTCAAGCTAAAGTTGCTGCTAATCATATCAGGGGTACTCTAACAGGAAGTAAGGTATTTGATGCACGTTACTCAAATACTTGTTGGTCATTAGTTGCAACAAATGATGGCATTAAAGTTGGCGCAAGCTATGCAGCTGGTTCAGAAGCTATCGATGTAACAAGTAAATTTGTTTCAAAAACCGGTGAAGATAGTGCGTTAAGAAAAGCTACCTATGAAGAATCAATAGGTTGGTATGAAGGTATAACAACAGATATGTTTTCTTAATTATTTAAATTAAAAAAAGTTTAAAAAGGCGGTTATATGCCGCCTTTTTAAATACCTTTTATTGTTACTGGATTATTTTGTTTAGGACTAATATTCTGTTTATCTAAAATATAGTCTTCCAAAACATTATAAATAGCAGGGCCTTCTACATCTGGATTAATGGATCCCCATCCACCAATAGTATATTTCTTTTGAGCTTCCATTTTTTCTCCATTAGATAAAAGTGATAAATCACTTATTCTATTGCCCATCTTATTTTTTGGATGACAAGTATATGACATTCCGCCAACTCTAACCATATCTCCGCCTTGTTGGAAGAAGGGATCAGGATTAAAAATATTATCGCACACATCTTCTAAGAGATTTTTAATTGTTTCACCACTCATTTCAGTTCTATATACTTCTGGATAATTCATTGAAGTTTGTGAATAAATATCATCAATAGTTATTTTTTGGCCAGGCAATAAAGTTGTTCCCCATCTGAAACCAGGGCTTAAAGAAATTTGAGTATCTCTTTTCTGAATAATAGCGTCGCAAATAACACTATCCCAAGGTCCACCAAAATTACCTCTTCTGTAAAGTAAAGACTCGGCCTGACCAACCACACGAGAACATTCTTCTTGATATGGTTCTCTGATTTTATTAATCAATCTAGTCATTTCTGGATCGGGTTGAATCACATCTGAAAAAACAGGTATTAAATTTGATGCGAAATCAACAACTTTTCCATTGTCTACTTTGAGGTCAATCCTGCCTAGATACTTGCCATGTGAACCAGATGAAAGAAGCAAAGTATCTTTAATCTTAATTGCCCTTGGGATTGCATCATGAGTATGTCCAGTTAATATAACATCAACATTATCTAGGATAGCTGCTAACTTCTGATCTACATCAAAACCATTATGAGATAATAAAACAATTACTTCTGCGCCTTTAATTTTTGCTTTATCAATATTTTCTTGGATAGTTTCAGGCCTAATTCCAAATGACCAACCTTCAACAAGATACCTTGGATTAGCTATAGGTGTGTAAGGGAAATGTTGACCTATAACAGCAATTTTTACACCTCCCTTTTCGAAATAGGATGTGCTTTCAAATACAGGTTCATCCCATTCAGTATCAAAAACATTACCTCCAAGAAAAGGGAAATCTAACTTCTCAATTAATTCATTGAGACGCTCTTGACCAAGTGTAAACTCCCAGTGACCTACCATAGCGTCCGGTTTAAGGTGTTTCATGGCTTCTAACATATCTTCTCCCTGTGTCTTGAGAGAAGTGTATGAACCTTGCCATGTGTCACCACCATCAAGTAAGAGAACTTTATCTTCTCCTCTTTCCGCCCTTATTTTTTTAATCAAACTAGCTGTTCTGTCTAATCCTCCTAGCTTACCGAACTCTCTTGCTAATGGAACGTAGTCCAGCATAGTATGAGCGTAAGCTAATGGCGTATTTGGAGCTATACCAAAATAGTCTAAGAAAGTTTTACCAACTAGATGAGGAGGAATACCTTCATACTTGCCAATTCCAAAGTTTTCTGAGGGAGGCCTAAAGTAAACGGGTTTAAGTTGCCCATGTATATCAGTTAAATGAAGTAAAGTAATTTGACCTTTTGAATCAAACTTAAGTAAATCATTTTCTGTTATTTTTTGTTGAGCGGCAACGGCATTCCAATTATTACTGCCAATTAACATTGCTGTAATTGAAGCTAACTGAAGAAATTCTCTCCTCGAATGCATTATGTTTCTCTAAATTACCATGATTTAAGAATTATCGTCTTCTGGAGTTACATCAATGTCTCTAGCTCTTCCAATAATTTTTGTAGATACTTGACAATTCTTCATGCAGGGGTTTCCTTGAGTGTTTATAATATCAGGTCTTGGATCGGGTAATAAAAAACCGTCTCTATTTGGCATTTCAATTTGACCAATGTTTGTATTTGATAAAACAAAATCTTCTTCAATTATATCATTCATATAGAGAAGATACGCTACAATTTCATATGTTTCGTCATAAGATAAAGATTGAGCAACCCCATAAGGCATGGCTCTATATATATAATCATATATTGTAGATGCATATGGCCAGTAACTTCCTGTTGTTTTTTCTGGATCGTGTGAAGCTAAACTACCTTCACCTCCTACGAGGGCAGGCCACCTATCTGCTCCTTCACCAAAATCACCATGGCAAGCTGCGCATTGTTCAGTGTAAATTTCTTCTCCAATTAAAGCCGTTCCACTGCCAATTGGCGCTCCTAAACCATCTGGTCTCACATCAATGTCCCATCCGGTAATTTCTTCTTTAGTAGCAATTTGCCCTAAATTAAATTTTCGATCACTGGCAACTGATGAGTTTATAAAAAAGATTATTAGTGAAAAGCTTACTATATATTTAGCCAAGCCTAACATTATCAACCTTTCCATTTTTTGAAATAAGCCAAGTTGCTATTGAATTATTATGGTAAATAGAATTTACTCCTCTGATTTTTTGAAGTTCATCAATAGTTGGTTGAACATAGTTAGTTTCATCAATAGCTCTAGATTGTAACTTTAATTCTTCCCCATTCCATTCAAATGGTAAAGTAAAGCGAGTTAATGATTTGCTTAATACTGGTGAATGAAGTTGGGCGGTTTTCCAATTTTTTCCACCATCAATAGAAACGTCAACTCGTTTGATTTTACCTCTTCCTGACCAAGCAAGTCCTCTTAATTGATGTAATCCTTTTGAGAGTATCGGTTTTTCTGGACAGGGAGAAGTTATAACTGACTTTGCATCCATCACCCAAGTAAACATTCTAGCTTTTCCACTTGCTAGCAAATCTGTGTATTTAGAGGTTTCTTCCCTAGTCATGTATGGTTTGTCTCCAAACTCAAGTCTTCTTATCCATTTCACCCACATATTCCCTTCCCATCCAGGAACTACAAGGCGTGCCGGATATCCTTGTTCAGGCCTTAGGGCTTCACCATTCATTGCCCACGCAATGATACAATCATCTAAAATTTTTTCTATTGGGATAGAACGTGTCATACCTGAAGAGTCACTTCCTTCAGCGAGCACCCATTTTGCTTTATCTTTTAATCCTGTTTCCAAAAGGATGTCTGATAATTTAACACCAGTATATTGGACATTATGAACCATTCCAAATGTATACTGACAACCATTTAATTGAGCGCCTCTCCATTCCATGCCACCATTTGCGGCACACTCTAGAAAATAAAATTTATTTGTTTGAGGAAAACGCTTTAAGTCATCAAGGGTAAATATCATTTCTCGATCAACCAAACCATTAATCATTAATCTAAAGTCTTGTGGGTTAATAACTGAAACACCTCCATGATGTCTTTCAAAACATAGACCGTTAGGCGTTACAATTCCCTCTAGATCTTGTAATGGGGTAAAGTTTACTGATGATTCAGCGCTTGCAGTAAGCCACTCTACATTTCGTCTTATAACATGACCCTCAAACTCTGAGGGTATTCCGTAAGGATTTACATCAACTCCATCACCAAGGTATTGCGTCCATTCTGGAAGGTTGGGGGGCAAGTTTTCAGGATTTGCTTCTTGTGATAAAAGGTTTTTTGGTGCTAAAGATACAGCACCAACACTTGAAGCACCAATTAATAATTCTCTACGGTTGCGATTTTTTAATTTAGACAATTCATTTTTATTATTTTTTTTCATTATTAAGAAACAGCCATTTTTTTAGAGATTGAATATTTTTCTCCATTATCGTCTATCCATTCAAAATCAAATGTTCCACTTTCTTTAGCCTTGAACTGAAAAACAATATATGGGTTAGTTGATATTGATGGTTCTAGTTCCATTTTGAAAACATCTTTACCATTGAATTTTGCTATAAAAAAATTGATTATCTGTCTTGGAATTGTTTGACCATCAGCATCTTTCATTCGCCCACTGTGCATAGGATGCCTGATTAATGTTTTAATCTCAACAATCTCATCAATCGATACTTCTTTAGGGACTTTTACTCTTGGTTTTATCGAAGACATAACTACTCCTTAAATTATCCGCCACAACCGCCAATTGTTACTTTAACTTTTGCATTTGTCATAAGAAATTGGCCATTATTATTTTCAGCTAATAAATAAACATTTTGTGTTTTTGATAGTCGCATTCTAGTTGTTGCAGAACACGACCCCATTTCTGGAGTGAAATAGAATTTTGCAACATTTGGTGATGGATTTCCGTCTGCTAAAATATAAACAGCTTTTACATGATCAGTTTCAGTCATAGGGCTGTCCATTTCAAAGCTAACTTTTACCTGATTACCATTTTCTGCTATTTCTGGCAGATCTAAGTAAATATCACTTTCAATTGCTCCCAGTCCTTTTGTAATTTCGTTTATCCTATCTAAGGCTTTGTTAGTTTGAGAAAATGATATTGAAGGGAGCATTGCTGTTCCAGTAAAAGTAGCAATAAGTTGCAGAGCATTTCTTCTTGATATTTTTCTTAATTTTTTTAACTTCATTTATATCCTCATAGATAATAAACAACGGAAATGTTTAATGATAATTTTATAATAAATTTATCCAAATCAATCAAATGCTTAATCACGATCAAGTATTTCATCTACATGCCACCAAAACATTTCAGTACTTGAGTAACCTGTGATTCTCCCAATTTCCTTATTATCTCTATAGAAAACAAAAGTTGGTGTAATTTTTGTTTCATAATTATTGTTATCATTTAAATCGTTATTAAATAAGTACTCATCGAGTTCAATTTTTTCTAAAGGGAAACTTTTAGAAATATCAGTCTTAGGGTAAATATTACCAATTTCTTTCTCCCAAATTTGACAGAAAATACAATAATCTGCAGTTATCATCAAAAGCTTATTTTCAGCAAAAACTGATTTCGATAAAAATAAAAAAAATACTACTAAGGGTAATAAAAAGTAATTAAACTTTTTAAACAACATAAGAAAAACCTTTTTTTGCCTAGTTGAGAAAAATCAAAGTTCTTTCAACAATTCTTTAAATATCTTTTTTGATTTGCCTTGCATTTTAGCTTTTTTAATTTGGTTTAAATTGCTTAGGTCATCTCCAACCACTACCAAACCTATCATCCCCATAGCTTTGTGTGGTGTACAGATGTATAAGTAGATCCCTGGAATTTCAAATTTATATTCTGCATCTTTACTTATTTTTGATTTAAACTTTTTGACGCCTTTTGGCATTTCAACAAATTCAACATTATGCCCTTTGTCTGCTGATTTCCAAATAATTGTATCTCCAATATCTATCTTTGCAACTTTGATAGAATAAACCATTTTTTCCTTTCCAAGTTTATTTACCATGTCTATTTCGATAGTCTCAGCGGAGCTACAAAAAGATATTGAAATAAATGAAATAACTAAAAAAAGATATTTGAACATTTTTAATCCTTTGATTTTTCTAATATTAAAAATAAATAAAGTTTGAATAAGTGATACCATACACTTTTTTTTTGCCATTTAATAAAATTTTATACAAATAAAAGTTAAAAAAGTTTTAACGATTTTTTTTCCAGCCTTTTAAAGCAAAGTAATATTGATATATCGGCAAACACCATGGATTCCCATCATAAAATGGAATACTTTGAGATGGAGAACCACCATTTGGTTACCAATTAGAAGATAAAAAGTTAGTACCAAACCCAAATGAAATGAAATGGGTTAGGAAAATGTATGAGGATTATTCAAACGGATAATCAATATATGAAATAAAAAAAACATATTATAAAAAAATGGTGTTTTAAGTCGAAGGGGTAATGTAATTTTGAGTGCCTTTTAATAAGAAAGATTTTAGAAAATACCCATTTTGGTGGTTACTACAATTACACCAATAAAATGTTAAATGAAACAATTAGAGTTGAATGTCCAAAAACATTACCCTCATCATTTCTCATTTGTTTTTCCAGGCAACACAGATGTTTATTTGCTGGAATTATTTTCTACGGATAGCTTTTTATTGGGTTAAAGTTTTTGAAGATAGAATCTCAATTGAAAGGAAAATTAGAGCGCGGCGCATTAGGTATTACAAGCCTAAGTTCTTTATCTTCTGCAACAGGTATACAAATAAATTTAGGGACAGCCATGCCTAAGTCGCGCAGTTCCATGCCGCTATTCTGGGCCGAAGCGTAACAACTTCCAGCCTCTTCAAACCTCAAACCAGAATCTAGAAAGTTTCCAGTCAATACCCATATCAAAAGAAATTCCATTGATCGTCCCCATGTCTAAAAACTAATTTTGATAAGTATAATATTATTTAAAATCACATCCTTAAAACCTAAGTTAGAATTTTTTTCAGTAAGAATATGTCTATTTGTCAATATTTTATAGTTTTATGATTTATCTTTTTCCAACCTTTAATTCCATAGTAAAGGTGGCTAACATCTGTAAATCCTAATTGACTTATTAGAGCATTACCAAGTGCATTAGTTCTATTACCAGTCCTGCAATATAAAACTATCGGGCTTTCTTTATTAACAGCGACCGAAAAAAACTTATTCTGAAATTCAGGATGTATACTACCATCTTTCTGAAACGCTGTTATTAACTCCGCACCCTCTATGACGCCAGTGGCTTTCCATTCTTCCTCACGCCGAATATCGATTATAATAGCACCATTTTTTTGGGCATAAAGTAATTCATCTGCATTAACAGCTTTAAGTTGATTTTGTGCTTCAGCCTTAGAAATACTTACCACACCCACGATTGCAAGCAGGGCGAGAAATGAGACAACTGAGATTTTTATGATGGTGTGCATAGGTTTAATCTCTTGATTGATACTGGTATATTCTGAACAAACAAAAATAGGAGAGTCAATGCGAAACGCACTCGGACAATTTGTAGCTGGTCACACAGTGAATGCTGGCGGTAGACCTAAAGATGAACATAAGGTAGCTGAACTTGCCCGCACTTACACCCTTGAAGCGATAGAGACTCTTGTAGAACTTATGCGTAGTGGTAAGAGTGAGAGAATACGCGGTACAGCCGCACACGCACTTTTAGATAAGGGATGGGGTAAACCAAAACAGGAAATTATAGGTGAGAGTTCTGCCTCTTTTATTGACGCTTCAGAGGGAGTTCGTAAGGTGTTAGGTGCACGGAAGGCAGAGAATTCCTGAGAAGGTGGAAAAATCAGGTATTTTTTGTTCCATTGTAGACATAGTGTCGACATTTTTACCGTTATTTTTAAAAAAAGTTAAAATATTGAAAAATATATAATAATTACAAATTTTTTATTAATCACTACACTGAAGGTTTAGGGGTCGCAGGTTCAAATCCTGCCGTTCCAACCATTTAAGTTAAATTTTAATTGGTAAAAACAGCATTTCAATTACATATCTTGGTCAAATCAATCATTTTTCGTTCATATGATGATGATTATTCGATAAAAAAAATATAAATAGTTGCTATAGTCTTAAGCAATTTTAGGAAAGATATTTAAAAGACCCTAAACAATTCCACTCCCTTACAATCTATGTTATATTTAAAATAGATTTTTTATTTTATTTTTCTGATCTTCTATGCTCAATATCTATGCAAATTGCTAAATTACCAAAAAATGAAAAAGCTCGAGTAAATAAACTATTAGCTACCGGTGTTCTTAATGCGGATAGGCATAAGCAGTTCACAATTTTTAACGAAGTTGCTAAAGTCATTACTAATTGTACTTCAAGTTTTGTAAACATAATCGATCAAGATACACAACATTCATTAAGCAGTTCTGGTTTGGAGACAGATTTTTCAAAACCGTTGCCACGGAAAGAATCAATATGCCAATTTGCATTGCTTGATCCTGAACCTACTATTGTCCCAGACTTAACTAAAGATGAACGTTTCTCTTCAATGTCTATCGTTAAAGGATATCCACATTTAATCTTTTATGCTGGTTTTCCTCTCATCACACATGAAGGATTGATACTTGGGACCTTATGTGTGATGGACTTTCAACCCAGACAGCTAAGTAAAGAGCAAATAAGATTAATGAAGAATCTTACAATAAATATTTGCCATCAAATAATTAACCTACAGGCTCAAAAGTTTTTAATTCTTGAAAAAACAAAAAAAATTCTCATCCTCATAAAAGAAATCGCGCCTGAATGTACTATTGAAAACATCACAGCATTTGTTAACTTTGCAGATACAGGAGTTTTTGACGTAAATACTTGCACAGAGTTAGTAAAGTTAGGTTTAGTTGAGCGTTCATCTACTAAAACCCTAAGCGGTTATCAGTTATCAAAAGTTGCTCAAAAGATTGCTTTAGAGTTAGGTGAATTTGAAAAGCCATATAGCGGTACGATTTTAAGTGAAGTTGACTCACGAATTAATGTAGATGAATTACTTAAGCAGATTGATGGAGAATTTTAATGTTTTCCTCAATCATAAATTTAAAATTTCCAAGTACCGCGGAGGCAAAAATAGCGGCAAGTCACTTCTCTGAAATATTAGGCTCTAAAATTTCTTATTATGACTATCTCGGCATCCAAATAACGATAGGAAAATCAGGAGAATTATCAGTTTGTGTTAGGTTCGACGATGCAACTCGGCTCAAAAAATTCGAGAACGATGTCTCCGGTTTGCTGTCAGATATTAAAAAATCCTTTATTTATAAAGAAGAAAAATACTCAGGGGTGTGCATCTATAGCTTTGAACGGGAAGCACAAAATTCAGTAGTGAATATATCAACAGGAAAAACAGTTAATTAATAATAGCGAGGTTTAAAACAAAATCGGTATAAAAAAGTTTCACTTATAAGCAAAGCGCGTATCTCCGCTCATAATGATTTTTGAATAATATCCGTTCCTTCCTATTTTTCATCAAAAAAATTCCCTATCAGGCAATCAATTTATACCCTGTGTTACCAGTAATTAGGTAGATAGTCGTCTCAAATAACAAGCCAAGTGTTAAAGCCACAAAAAAACGCAAACGATCTGTAAGACCAAAATTAATAAATATCGGTCTACTTGAGTAATAAAAAAGAATAAAAACAAAACCTGTCATGGGCACTCCTTTTTAATTCACTTTATGTGTAAGTGGATTTTGAGCGTTAGCTTATAACGTACGTAATTCATATAGCAGATAAATTATCGTTCATGATTTTTATAAATGCTTGCTTGTCGTAAATTTACGGGACATTTTACTCTTAGTTTGTAAATAAGATATTTTTATTTTAAATCAAATAAAAAATAATATAATCTGATTATAAGATTAAATTTATAAAGTTGTGCAAATAAAATTTCAAAATTGAATAAAAGTCTCCAAGTTTCTATGAATGAAAATGTCGTTAAATTAGAAAATAATTTTAATCAAGTTATAGAACGCAAAATTGCAGTCATATTCGTTACTGACGTAGTTGGCTTCAGTAAATTAATGGAAATAGACGAGGATGAAACATTAAAGAGCTTTAGAGCCTGTAGAGATATATTAGACAATTTATTTTCAGAGTATGGTGGAAGAATTTTCAATACTGCTGGAGACTCTGTTTTAGCGGAATTTCAGAGTGCTGTTTCAGCAGTTGTTTGTGCGAGTGAGTTTCAGAAACTTATTAAAGAAAGAAATTATACATTAGCCAATGATTTTAAAATAGAATTTAGAGTTGGTATTAATATGGGAGATGTAATAGTAGAGGGAGAAAATCTTTATGGTGACGGTGTTAATGTTGCAGCGAGATTAGAGGCTCTATCCCAGTCCGGCGGGGTTTGTTTATCTAAAAGTATAATGGACTTTGTAAATAAAAAAACTGAGTTTCTTTTTAACGATTTGGGGGAACAAAAAGTAAAAAATACTATTGTCCATGCTTTTGATCTTAATGATCCTAATTTAGAAAAGCGTTCTAATATTGATGATACTGTTGCTGCTGCTGCATCTGCAAAAATAAAAGAAGGTAGTGTGCCACCAACCATTGCTGTTTTGCCTTTCACGAATCTAAGCACCGATCCAGAACAAGAGTTTTTTGCAGATGGGATAACAGAAGACACAATCTCTTATTTTTCAAAATCAAAGACATTTCCAGTTGTTTCATTAAATTCAGTTTTGAAATATAAGGACAATAAAGAAGCAACCAAAGATATAGCGAATGATTTGAACGCGGATTATTTAGTTCAGGGTAGCATTCGAAAAAGTGGAAATAAAGTAAGAATATCTGTGAAACTCACAGATACACTAGAAGATATTCAGATTTGGTCTCAAACATGGGATAGAATTTTAGACGATGTATTTGAAGTGCAGGATGAAGTATCACAAAAAGTTTCTGCGCTAGCTCAGCCTGCAATAATTATAAATGAACAAAATACGTTACATAATAAGAAACCAGAAATTTTTAGTGCGTGGGACGAATATCTTCATGCATTAAACTCTTATGACAAAAATAGCGAGGCTAAAATTGTTGATGAAAAAATCAAATATATTTATGAAGCAATAGAGCATGCAGAAAAATCGATTGCACTCGATAAAAAATTAACCGATGCATATAATGTTCTTGCGTCAAGCTTGTTTTTTCTAAGGTTAGAATCTTCTCTTCAACATGACCGAGAGAAAAATGAAACTAGGTTTAAAAAGGTTGCTGAAATAAGTTATAGCCTTGACCCTAACAATCCTGATTCTGTAATGAACATGGCATATTTGTATCGAATATCAGATGATGAAGTGAAATATCGGGAATTTGTTTACAAAGCAGTTGAAATAAATCCTCATCATCCGAGGTCATTGTCAGCAAAAGGGATGCTTTATTTAAATGAGTGTGATTATGATAATTCAATTGAGCTATTGACTAGGGCTTATGAAACCAACCCGAAAACGGTGCCTTTTTTAGAAATTATGCTTTTATTCTGTCATTTAGGAAAAAATGATTGGATTAGTGCTCATCAATCAGTGGATAGAAGTATGCGAGAAAACGACCATAGCAGATTTCACGCTTTTAAAGCTATCATACTAGCACATGAAGGTAAGGTCGATGAGAGTAAACTATGGCTTGCTAAATATCAGGAAAACAGACCAGAAATTAAAACATTAGAGGATTACGAGAAAGTGGTCCCAGCTGTGAATCAAGATGTCAAAAATATTTTATTGGATGGAGTGCGAAAAGCAGGCCTCAAGTAATTGAAATATTGAAAAAAAGAAAACTCGGCTATTCACTAAATTAAGTTTCAGTGTTCTATAGTAGACCAATTACGAAGTGTTTTTTTATCACACTTACATTTTAATATTCAATACCAATTTTGTCCACGTCCAGAGCATTATATTAACATAATTATAGCTTACTTTTTTGATAGTTATCCAGTCGATAAATCAACTGATACTTTAGATATCGAGTACCAAAAGTATTCTTAAATTAATTTAAGGAATTGTCAGCCCTTAGTCTATTTAATCGCGAATTGAAGCAATTATTTGTATTCGTTATAGTTGTGAGTAGTGGAAAGTGTTTGGAGTAGTTCGCAAATAAAGCCCTTACGTGCGCGATGAAGTGATTTCTTTAATCTCTACATAAGGCCAATAAAAACTTATTGCTGTTCGTCACGTTTTTAAGTGGGGCGTTGTTCAGCGTTAATCGACATACTATTATGTAAACTGTTGCTTGGTAGTTAGTTAGAATTCTCCTGATGAATTATTGCTCCAGAGTATGCTTTACAAACGTTTTCTTCATCCAAACGAATACATAGATGTTCAATAAGCTCAATCATATTGTGAGGGCCATTTACGTAGTCCATGAATGTGTCTATTGAGTTCCATTCATTTATTACCAGCAGCTGCTCCTCTCTTGTGTGGACGATGCTATAAACGTTTAATCCATTAACGCCATCTGCGCGACTCTGTACAATTAAATTAGTAATTTCATCAACAGCACCCTCTTTTGGGGTCACAGCTATTACGCTCATCATTTTCATAAATTTAACTCCAATATTGAGTCTTTGATTTAATAATTGGTCCCTCTCTATTGTTTGGAGAGCATGTATTACCAATTAGGAATAATATTGCAGGTTTATTAGCTAGGTTAAAGGATAATTTAGTCATTTCATAAAACAATCGAAGACATTTTTTTGAATTGAAATAATCATTTGCCTTCCTAATAATTGAAAGTAGGGGACAGTATTTGTAATAGGTTAATTACATATTTTCCTACTTGCGCTACGAAATTGTCTTTCTGTTTAAATATTTATTTTGACTAAAAAAAGGACAGCACAAATGCTGTCCAAGTTTAGGGAGGAAATATGCGTAAATGTATTTACGACTATCTCGTGATAATTTTAGCTTTTGTCTTTTTGCAGCGCTGATTTTTTCTGTTAAAAATAAAAAATATAGAGACAAACTTGGTTACAATCTTATAATAATCTAGAAGAATGTAGAATAACTCAGAAATCGATTACTGCTAAATGAAAAAAAGGTAAAGTTGTATTTTAAATATAACAGATAAAGTTATGGAGAAGTTACTTGGGTAAAAATATTGGAGGTTGCCATTGTGGGGCTGTAAAATTGGAAACTGACCTTAATCCAATGATAGTAAATCTATGCAATTGCAATAGGTGCAGAGTACTAACGGGTTCGATTGCCATTGCAGCTTTATACTCAGATGAAGAGATTACTATGGCGGGTGAAACTAAGACCTACAATTATTTAGGTGGTAGTGGGATGGAGGTAGTTAACCATTTTTGTCCCAATTGTGGTTGCAGGATAGTTTCTTTTGCAGAAGCATTTCCTGGGATGGGCGCTTATCCTATTGGTATATTTGAAAAATCCACTGAATTTATTCCTAAAAGCGAAATATTTACAAATTATAAGTTGCCTTGGTTGCAAAACGACGGTTGTATAGAGGAAAGCTTTGAAGAAGCTGCTGTTGGTGAACGTTTGATGCTCCTTTTAGAAGAATTAGAAAATAGGTGAGCATTGATTTTAATTAAAAGACAGTCAAGGTCAAATCTTATAAAAATATAAAATTCAATTGGTTAAACATACTATTTCATGTTATGGGCTAATTTAGTTTTTATTTCCTAAAATTGCTTTTACCTCTAGAAACTCTTCTAAACCCCATTTTTCTTTTTCACGTCCATTTCCTGATTGCTTGTATCCACCAAATGGGGCGTAAGCCCCCCCCCGAACTGTAATTTATATGAATCTGCCCAGCGCGCAGTTTTCTAGCAATGAAGTTGAGTTTCTCTCTGTCTTTTCCAGAAATGTAAGCTGCCAACCCATATTCTGTGTCATTGGCAATAAATATTGCATTCTCAATATTTTTATACGGTATAATAGATAGAACCGGTCCAAATATTTCTTCTCTTGCTATCTTCATATTATTGTTAACTTCACCAAAAATGGTAGGTTTTATGTAATAACCCTCTTCTAATCCATTTGGCTTCCCAATACCGCCTGAAAGTAATCTTGCTCCCTCATCTATACCAATTTGGATTAGTTTTTGTACTTTTTCAAATTGAATGTTACTTACTACAGGGCCAATTATTGTTCGATTTTCGTTTGGGTCTCCTACAATTATATTTTCAGCCTCAGATACTGCGATTTCATAAGCATCTTTTTTTCTAGAAAACGGGACAAGCATTCGCGTTGGTGAATTACATGATTGACCTGTATTTTCCATACATTCTTGCACACCCTTTCTGATTGAAGTTTCGAATAATTCATCATCTAGAATAATATTTGCTGACTTCCCTCCTAACTCTTGACTAACTCTTTTAACGGTATCAGCGGATGCTTTAGCCACTGAAATGCCTGCTCTTGTTGAGCCTGTAAATGACATCATGTCGATCCCAGGGTGTGAAGACATTGCTTCTCCAACGATTTGACCGGTGCCATTTATAAGATTAAAGGCACCTGCTGGAACTTTCGCCTCATCAAGTATTTCACAAATTACAAGTGCGGAAAGAGGTGCAATTTCAGATGGTTTTAAGATAGCCGTGCAACCTGACGCAAGACAGGGGGCAAGTTTAGATAAAATCTGATTAATCGGCCAATTCCATGGAGTAATCAATCCACACACTCCTATAGGTTCATGTCTTATTATGAAATCTCTATATTCATATTCTGTTTTATGGGATTTGAGAGCTTCTATAGCTGCTTTAAGATGTGCTAATCCAACTTTTGCTTGGGAATTAAGAGCAAGGTGTTTGGGAGCGCCCATATCAATTTGAATAGCGTGAGCAACGTCCTCTAACCTTCTTTTATAAATTTCTCTTATTGTGGTCAATAAATCTATCTTATGTTTGACAGAGAGCTGTGAATAACTATGGAATGAATTGCGGGCGGCATTTACTGCCTTATCTACATCTTTTCTATTACCAAGCTTAATTGTTCCAAGGCTTTTTTCTGTAGCTGGATTAATAATATGAAGTTCGTCGGGACTATCTGATTTTACCCATTTGCCATTTATATAAAAATCATGTTTTTGCATTAGCAATCTCTCAAAAAATTAAAAAAGACAATTTTATTTTTACGTTTTAACATCAGGAAAGATATTTAAAAAATATAAATAACTTTTTTTTAAAAAGCCTAGACTAATAATTCTTAGAAAATAAATATTTATTTTAAAAATACAAAATTATTTTCAATGCTTCGAAATAATTTGTAAGTTTATTTCGGATTTTGAGTCATATCAAAATCAGTTTCAAAAAATTTTTTCTTTTTTCTTTTTTATTTTTCTAAAAAAACTATTTTGGTGTTAGATATTGGAATAGTTAAATTCTAAGAGGATAATCGGTATCTTTATAGGTTAGACTTGAGATGGATGTTTTAATAATAACAAAATTTGGGATTTTGTTACTAATACATTTTGGCTTAATATTTGGTCTGTCATCAATTGCATCTTATTATCAAGAGCCACTATTTTTAATCAAAAGGCTTCATGTAAACGTATATAAAATACCATTAGTTGTAAATTTTTTGGTCGTTTCAATAGTGTTAGTTTTAAGCGTGTTGACATTAATACAAAGTAAGATCAGCTTCTTTATTTTCAATGCTGCATGTTTATCTATCTGGTTTTTAGAGCTCGGAGTAATATCGGGAAAACATTTTTTTTCATCACTATTGGGAAATGATTTACCAAAAGAAATTTGTATCTTTATTGGCTTTATTTTGGCTATTAATGGTGGCTATTTTACTTTAATGTTTATAGTGAGATTATTTAGCTCATCCTCATTTTAAAGGTATGTAAATGGATAATAAAACCATTTGTGAATTATTTGAAAGTTCAGTTGAAGCGTCCGATTTTAAAAAATCGTTTATGTGTGCACAAGAATCTTTGAGAGAGGGCTTATTGAGTAGTCCATGGCCAGTATTAGTCTATGCTCTGAGCGTCATTTTTGTGGCATTTTTAATTCAGCGCGTGGCAACTAGTAATTCAAATAAAAGCGAGAAAAATTAATTATTGATTTTTCAAGATACTCTTTAAATTATTTCCTTTCGTAATATATTAGTATTCGGTATAAAGGGAAGGGCTTTGGTCACTGCAGAGAAAATCAAAGTATGAGAAGGGAAATCAAAAAGTAGGTATTTCAGAAATATAATTTAAATTATCTAATATTTTAATCGCCTGTTTTTCAGGAGAGGAACTATTAAGTTTTAGATAACCAGCCTTGTATTTAAAAAAACCATCTTTGCCTGTATACACTCCTATATCAGATAAACCGATATCTTTAGGATTATTTAATTGATGGTTTTTAAATAGTATAAAGTCTATTATTTCCTGCATAGCTCTATTTTCATGAACAAAACCAGGAAAAAATTCTAGTGTATTTTTGTTAATTGGCTTAGATAACTGGTCTCTATTTTCTGAAGAAAGAATATTTAGAATTTGATTCAATTTCTCAATAGTTTCCTGCATAATTATATCCAAATCCTGATAAGGAATTGTTTCCTGAACTTCTTTCAGCTCCGCATTTAGAATAGAAATATCAGGAAGAGACTGGTCAAATGACACGATGCCCTCTCTACTATTTAATATAGTGTCTGTTAAAGCTATACCATTTTGTCTGGCATTCCTTATTTGGGTTTGTAACTCTGAGATTAAAGTAAGATTTCTTTCCGATACTTCATTACTCAAAATTGGTAACCCATTCATTTGTTCAAGTAGTTTTGAATAATTTTGATACCATGCAAAAGTTGTTTTCTTTAAAGCTTGGCTATTTTGCAGGTCTTTAAAATCATTTTCAATGTAATAACTTATTAAGTTAAATAGAGAAGTTGTAATGGATGCCTCTTGTTCCAGGTGGTCTAATATCTGAGTGGTATTTGGTATGGCATTTTTATCTGCAATTATAATTTTATTTTTGACCACTATTTTTTTCTGTTCTAAAAAATTTATAAACTCATTGATCTGTTTCATTGCTTGTTTTGTAGTGTCTGCAGTAAGATTACTTTCCTTCTTCAGTGAGTTCGGTTTCATATCAATTAACTCCCCCCCCGTATTAGACTGACTTTGAGCAGAAAGTCCTGCTTCTAATACTCTGATTTTGTTTATAAATCCGCTATCAGGTTTTGTAAAAAATTTCTCTTTGTTTATAAGGATATTTCGAATTGAATATGAGAAGTCCTCAGGTCTAACTTCATACTTATTTTTTTTATTTTCTGTCTCTTTTGAAGAGGTGAATGCAAATTTGATATCAGATTCAGTTAAGTAAAAAGGAGATACAAAACTAATGTCTGGAGTATAAACTGGTGTTCCCAATGCTTGTTGGCTCAATTTTATAAATTCGATATTTTTTAATCTTTCCGTAAGGGAAGAGATTAGTAGGCTATTGCAAATATTGAGTTCAGCTTGGCAGGCGGGTTGTTCTTCAACTTCTACCATCTTTGACATTCCTTTGTATAAACTGTTTTCTGTATTTGTGACCACAACATCAAGTGCAGATAAAATTAAAAAATCGTTTTCTGGTGTACTGGGAATGAATTGATAACTAGCTTTCTCTTTGATTATACTTTCAAGAGATTCAACCACGTCAGAAAGTAAAATTTCAGGTTCTTCCACTGGGACTAATTCTTTTTCTATACTTTTTGCTGTAATAGTGATCTCTGTTTTGATATCTTTTGGTTTAACCTGTTTTTCTTTTGTTCGTTCTGTTTGGTTACGTAATTTTTTTTCTTCTGGCATCTGAACAGAAGCTTTGGTTTTGGGGGATGCTGGCTTAGGGACAGTTTTTTCGTCATAGATTGGGGTTATTTGGTCATTTTTGGGGGTATTTTCACTAAGGATACTGTTGGCAGGTTCATTGTATAAGCCAAATAATAAGAAAAACATAAAAGGTAATTTAACTTTTGTAAGCTTATGCACATCGAAACTCCCAATGAAATCCTAACGACAAAGCAAGAATATGTTTAATTTTCATTGAAAAAACTATACTTTATTGTAAGTTTAAAAAAATAAACATTAGATAATCTCTTATGAAATTAAAGTTTAATTATTTGGAATCTTCATGACTATCGCAAAGATATATAAACCAACAAAAACTTCTATGCAGTCAGGACGAGCGAAGTCTAAATCCTGGATATTAGAATTTGTGAGAAAAACCCCGGCAATACCGGATCCATTGATGGGTTGGCAATCAAGCGGGGATACTCAAAAACAGGTGAAAATAGAATTTTCGAGCAAAGAAGCCGCAATGCGTTATGCTGAGAAGCAAGGTATTGTTTATGATGTTATAAACCCGCAACCTCGCAAATTAAATATAAAATCTTATGCTGATAATTTTTCGTCAGACCGTAAGATTTCTTGGACACACTAATTTTAAAAATTACGGATGAGTTTGGTGTTTCAATTCATTTTTTACTACTGTTTTTGTATAATAGTATTAACACTTAAATCATAGATTGTTGATTTGTTCGTTATATAATTTAAATAAGTTATTTGGGTTTTTATTAAAAGATTGAAAAAGATGAAATTTGGGCTGTTTGGAAGTGCGAAAGCTGTTCGGGGTAATGTAGATATTGATAGCTCGTCTGGCTACAAGGAATGGTTGAATTACAATGTCGAGGCTGAGTCTCTTGGGTTTTATAGTAGTTTCACAGTAGAGCATCACTTTACTGGATTTGGTCAGGTTTCAGCATCCCTAAATTTACTTACTTACCTATCAGCATTAACAACTAGTATGCGTCTCGGCACTGCTGTTATTACGCTTCCATGGCATAATCCTGTTTTTTTGGCTGAACAAGCTGCAACACTTGATTTGCTGTCCGACGGACGACTTGATTTTGGGGTAGGTAAAGGATACCGCTTTAATGAGTTTAATAGTTTTGGTATTTCTATGGATGAGGCAGAGCCGAGATTCCTTGAATCCATTGAAATAATGAAAAAATCTTGGTTAAACGATGAAAGATGGTCTTATGAAGGAAAGTTTTGGCAATTTAATGATATTATTGTAGAGCCTCCATGTGCTCAAAAGCCTCATCCACCACTTTGGCTTGCAGCTGGTAATCCCGCCTCAATTGTTACGGTAGCAAATATGGGGGCTAATCTTTTGCTTGACCAATTTTCTCCAACTAAATCTGTACTTGAACGTGTTAAAACTTTTAGAGAGGCCCAACAGAAAAATAGTTCTAATAGAGTAAATGGAGAGATTGCTTTAGCTCGTGCACTTTATATTGCTGAAAACGAAGAGGATAAAATGAACGCTATAGAAAAAAGGATGAAAGCACGAGCAAGAGTTGACGCCTTATCACAACGTCCTGATGGAAAAAATAAGGCGAGTATAATGATACATAAAGGGAGTGACGAGGCCTTACTAGGGGCTTTAATAGGGACTGTAGACGAAATAGTAGAGCGTTTGCATCAGCTCAAAGACGGCGGGATAAGCTATATTTTGTTGGTAGATGCTGGTGGTGGCATAGAGGGACTTCGCAAGTTTGCTAAAGATATTGAACCCCAAATAAATTGAACAAAATTTTGGTTTTAAATTTCAAATTCTTTTAAAATTTGTTTTTTAGTCACATGTTTGAAAACATATTTTCAAGCGAGTTTATATTATTAATATTATATTGAGTTGCAGCGTATTCGCCTGCAAAAAGGTAACATATTAGTCCCGCTTGCATGGCAGCAGATTGATTTACCTCTGTGTCCTCTACCGCAATTACCTGACTAGCTTCAAACTCCAATTTGTCCAGAGCGAAGTTATAAACCTCTTGGTCTGGTTTTTCATTAATAACATTTTCTTTCGTGGTAATTAAATCAAAAGAGTCAAAATTAATATGATCTTTCAGAGAGTTAGAAATAGAATTTAACATATTTGACGTGGTCGTTGTAATTAGACCAATTTTAATATTATTCTGTTTACAAAAATTAATACAATTTTCAATACCATTCCTCGGTTGAAGACCATGTTCAATTTTGGAGTCAAAAATGGTTTGCCTAGTTTTGTGGATTTCCAATAAGGTTTCAGAGTCAATCAAATGACCCCCAAATATATTCAATCTCTTTAATCCCCCAGGTTTTTTTAGTAATTCACAATAATTGGCTACACTCCAATACCAATCTAAACCATGGTATTTGAAAGCCTCATTATAGGATTGACGCTGCAGTTCGGATGTTTCTGCAATCACACCAATTGAACCAAATAGAATCGCTTTCATTTTATTTATCGCTCATAACTTATTATCTTTAAGTAGAAAAATGAGGTGCTCTTGGGCAAGAGCTTCTAAGTTTTCTATTTTTTCTAAATTACATAATTTTTTACTATTTCGCCATTTCATTGCAAGTGTTTCTCTATTTATCGTTAACCCTTCAGGTCTATTAAAAAGTTCCTTCGGTGTTATCTGTAGCTCAATAGCAGGCAAGGAAAAATTAACCATATCATTATTAAATTGTGCATATCGAATAAAGCGTAACTTTTCTTCTATTATAAAAAAGCTATCCAGTCTTTGGTCAGGCAGATTTCCTTTACAATACAATCCAATATTCCAGTTAAGTGTTTCCGTTTTCCCCAAACTAATTTGTTGGAAAAAAGCTAATAAAATAATTGGTAAAATAAGACTCCAATTCTTTAGGTATTTATCAACATAATTTTTTTTAATTGTGAAAAAAATCATATATTAATTCCTACAGTCAATAATAATGTTTCCAATTGTTTCTCCAGACTCTAGGGCCAAATGGGCCGCAGCTGTCTCCTCTAAAGGATATACTTTCGCAATAAATGGTTTGATACCTGAATTAATCTGCCAATCCCTTATAAATTCAAGAGCATTTTGCATCATTTTATCTGGTAGCAGATACATAAAAACACTATGTATGGTGAGATTCATTAATAAAAATTTCTGAAACGGTATTTCGGTTATTGCTTTTCTATCGGAAGCATAGGTAGATATGATGCCATGATCTTTAATAATTTCTAAATTAGTTTCTATGTTGGTACCTAAAGCCACATCGAATATAAGATCCACTTTCTCTCCTTTGGTTATTTTCATAATATCGTCAGCAAAGTTTCTAGAGTCATATCTTAATGCATAATCTGCCCCCGCCGTCAAAGCTGCTTTCATTTTTTTATCTCCGCTGACTGAAGAAATCACTGTAGCACCGGCATGTTTAGCCATTTGTATTGCGCAATTTCCGACACTTCCAGCGCCACCAGTTATTAAAATTGTTTTATTTTTAGGGTTGGTATATTTGAACATACCTGCATAAGCGGTTAATGCAGGAATCCCAATGGTAGCCGCAACTTCAAGAGATATCGAGTCTTCAAGTTTTATAGCAAGGTTAGATGGAACGCAAACGAAATTTGCAGCTGTTCCAAAAGGTCGTTGCCATTGAGCCGAATAAACCCAAACTCGCTCTCCTATCCTTTTGGGGTCAATATTACTGCCTACAGCTTCAATTATCCCCGATCCATCACTATGAGGAATAATAGAATGAAAAGCGTGTTTCTGTCCCCTGAAACCGATCCTCCGTTTTGTATCAGAGGGGTTCAAACCGGAATAATAAACTTTAATAAGCACTTCATCATTTTGAGGGGTTGGCTTTTCCATTTCGCCATATATTAGAACTTCTGATGCATCCCCCTGTCTTTCGTACCAAATTGCTTTCATATATAATCCTTTAATTATAAAATTGGTAATAACTTTATGTAAGTATTACATTACATTACTACATATAGCTTCAAAACCTATAGTTTGGTTCATTCTTATAACGATATATTTAAATAACCATTTTTTTTTATTTTCTGAAGAAAAAATATCTTTTTGAAGAAAAGCAATCTTTGAAGTAAGATTTTTATATTCACTAGCGTATATATTATTCATATAATTATTAAAGTTTTCCTTAAGAACGATGGAACCTTCTGGAGGCATTTTAATAATAAGAACAGAGAAATTATCTGTTTCTATTTTAAATTCTGAATTAGTCTTAAAAAAACCAGTATGTGTGATTTCATTTGTTATTTTGCATTCAAGATCTAAGGTTGCTGCCTCAACATTTGTGAATGCTATAAGAATGGAAATTATGGAAAAAAAACTATTTTTTAAATTTTGCATATATAAATTTCTTAACTGATGAAAATTAAATAAAGTTTTGGTAAAACAACTACCCCTAGCGTTATCTTCGAAATAATATAACCTGAATTATTCGCCAAATTCCGCGTATGAGGAAAGACTTAAAAAAGGGATTATTCAAAATTCTTATAGTAAATGTCGCAATAGATGGGAAAAACTGTCTCATTAGAAAAAATAAAGAAAATATTATTAGTAAAATGATAATAAGTTTAAACATAATTAAATGGTCATTTCTCTAATTTGTCTCGAAGTAGATTAATTTCCGTGACTAATTTATCAAGTTGTTCTTTAAGCAACTTATATTCTTTCATAGTAATGTGAGAGTTTTCAATTTCGTTATTAACTTGGTCATCCTTTTGTGCGATTTGCATTGAATCAACGATGATCCCGATAAAAAAATTAAGAACAGCAAAACTTGTAATTATTATGAATGGAATAAAAAATGCCCAAGCCCAAGGAAAAAGCTCCATCGTGGGGCGAACCACTCCCATTGACCAACTTTCCAAAGTCATTATTTGAAATAAAGTATATGCTGATGCACCTATACTTCCGAACCACTCTTGCATGAATGGATCAGGGTGTATCCCAAATAATTTTGTTGCCAAAACCGAAGCCACATAAAATATCAGTCCTAAAACACCCACAACCGACACCATACCAGGGATGGAATACCCTATGGCAGATACAACACGACGCAGTTGTGGAACAACCGAAATCAGTCTCAAAATACGAAGAATTCTCAGTGCGCGCAAAACTGTAAGCGCACCACTAGTCGGTAACCAAGCAATGATTACAATCGAAAGATCAAAGATATTCCAACCTGAATGAAAAAATTTAATACGATAAACATAAAATTTTAGAAATAATTCAAATGAGAAGAGTATAAGAATAAATTTATCAGCCCAATTTAAAATACTACCAAACTTACTAGCAAAATAATTATCTGTCTCTAATCCCAATACTACTGCATTCAAAAGAATTAAAATTGTTATCACAGTTGTAGTGATGTTGTTTTCAATTATTATTTTAATTTTATTTTTAAGAAGGTTTTGTGTTGTTTGGCTCATTTCTCTCACTTAGTAATATTTTATTAATGAATAGTTGATACTTATTTTTTTATACAAATTTTAGTGAATCTCAATTAGTTATCAAGTTTTGTCTCTTTTTATATTTACAAAATAAAAAACACTCTCAGAAGAAAATTCACAAGCATGAATTAGAATTAGTTATTCTAGTACCGAATTATTTTTGAGTATAATTTTCGATACCTAAATAGGCAATTTTTGATTCAGGAGAGGGGGTTGTTATAAACAATCTATAGTATTGGTTTTCTTTTTTAAAAAAACTAGATGCCCGCTCACATCCGTATAACCCGAAGTTATTTTCAATAAAACTTTCCGAAGCTTTTTTGAATGACTTATTATTCATGTTAAGATAAATCGATTTTAGCTGAGGATAACTACATACCGTCCAAGGGTTATAATAACCCTGGACTAACCCATATATATCTGTAGTGCCGTCTTTATTAATATCAGCTTTTTCAATTCTGAAAGTATCATTTATACTGGTTTCTAAAACTTGATGTTTTTCAAAACTTTTGTCATCTACATTTTGAAAAATGTAAAATGAAGCAATATCTTTGCAATCTCCCGAACTCCTATTAAAAGGTTGGCTAGCTTTTTTTCTTTTACAAAAAACTTCTTTTTCTATTGCTAAACTATCAATAAAACCGTCTTGATTAAAATCGAGAAAGGTAGACATCCATGCCCTGTCAGCCATTTTAAACTCGGTTTTTTTTGAGCCCTCAACCCAATAACCTGGCTTATCATTTATGTCACCAGTCCAAATTTTAAATTTTGCCTTTGCTTTTGGTTTTGGCTTTAAATCATATTGGTCTATTTTAGAAAGAATAATTTGACCATTATCGTATTTTATATTACTCCAACAAAATGAGGTATCACCTAAACCTGGGCAGCCTCCAAAAATGATGCCCCCATTTTTTGTAGGAAAAATATGATTAAATCCTATGTCAACAAAATTACCAATTTTTTTGGAAAGAACGCATTTTTTGTTCTTTAGATCACATATTTCAACTGCACTAGGTTTTCCCTCACCATAAAAATAGTCAAGTATTTCAACATATCCATCTTTATTAAAGTCAAAACTCATTAAATCATGAGAAAAATGCGAGGATCCAAAACGTCTTAAAATTTTTTCGTTGAGGTCAAATATATAATTATAATCTTTCCAGCTATTTTTCCTGTTTCTCCCATCCTCTCTATTACTTAAATAAACAATTTCTTGGTTTCCGTCCTGATCTATATCTAGGGTATTAATTCGTCTGGCGGTAAGGGGAAGACTAATGTGCTCTGAAGAGATCTGCTCAAAGTTACTATTAAAAAGATACTGTAAGTTAGGTGTTTCGAGCACTACTAAATGCGATATTGGTTGTTCGTCGGAGATGCCACCCCATTCCACAATATTATTCCAAGTATGAGCTAAAATCTTTCCACCTGCATAATTATCAATATATTTTAAGAGTAGGGGTTTGTTCCAAATATTTGGGTCTGTCTTGTGAGGTTTCACGAGATACTCAGTACTCAGATCTTGGATAATCAAGCAATCATTGAGATCATTTATCCTTAAGTATTCAGTATCAAGTTTTTGAGAATCAAACGGTTTGAATAGTTTCTTTTCAAAATCAACGATTTTTACTTTAGAGTTTTCGTTATCTTGCTGTGAATTAGCAATTTCTTCTTGACCTTCCTTTCGTAAGGTTGATGCCTCACAAAGAACGGGCAGTAAAAAAAATAAGTAAAGCAAGAAAATTTTTCATAATATATTTATTATACATAAAAAATCTTAAAAAATAGATGCAATCTTTATGAACTGATTGTTGCTCAAATATAATTTGTTGAACGTTTCTCGTTTTCAAGTTAAAAAGCGACAACGGTCCTGTAGCTCAACTGGATAGAGCAGCTGACTTCTAATCAGCAGGTTGGGGGTTCGAGTCCTCCCGGGATCGCCATCATCGTGCGTACTTTTTATTTTTTGTTACATAAATTAAAAATAAATTCGCAAAAAATTGAATTTGGAAAATAATTCTATTTTTCTAATATATGAATGAAGAAAAGGTAACCTTAGTTGCATTAAATAAAAAAGGAGATTTGACTACTTCAAAATTAGGAGACAATTTGAGGGTATAATTATTTATAAGTGAATTCTTTTTAATAACTTCTTTTCTTAATTTAAAATTAACTTCATTAGATTTATAGCTAAGTTTAGACTCTCGGTATCAGAAGATGGATTTATATCGGTATATCTAATTATTTCTGTACAATTAGAATCTGAAAATATTCCTGCAATTTCAATGCTATGCGGTATTTTAAGCGAGGATGTAAAAACCAGTCTAAATAATCTTTCATGAATTTTGAAATTAGCATCATTATTGATTGTTTTTATTTTTTGATTTTGAGCGACTTCTGCTAATTGTTTAGATACTGAATTAGCAAGAATTTTCAACTGAGAACTGCTATTAGAAGGAAAATAAAATTGAAGAAGGCTTATAACCTTTTGATTATTTTTCCATATTACTTGTACGCTTCTGTCTGGCAACAACTTTGCTGATAATAGCTTAAATTCGTGAAGATTATTAGTAATTCTATTTGGACATTTAGCTGAAGCCTGGCCTGAGTTGAATAATAGTATCGCTAATAAGGTACAATAAAGGAACTTCACTGTAGGAGACCTAATACAGCATTTTTATTTCTAAATGCGGCGCTTAAAACAAAATTTCCCGCTTGGCTTAATATTTGCTTTTTGACCAATTCTGCGGATTCCACCGCCATATTTGCGTCTATAATTCTAGATCTTGCAACAGACACATTTACAGATTGGTTTAACAATGAGTCAATAGTATAACCTAAACGATTCTCTAGTGCGCCGAGAGTTGCTCGCATCGAACCTATATACTCGAGTGCTGAAGTAATATTATCTATTGCTAAGTTAGCACCTTCTACAGAGGTGATGTTTATAGGAGTAAAATTTTGGTTCAAGTCATTATTACTAATTGATAGAAATTCGCTACCAGATTTATTTGCTGTTCCTCCAGAACCAAAACCCCTGCCAACTGAAACAGTGCTACTCGAGGATGAGCTACTGCCAGAAGATGTGACTGCGCTGGCTCCGGATGCCACATTAAAGGAAGTAGAACCTCCTGAGTTAACCCCATTTACTATTGATATGCCGGCACCTGCGCTTGAACTTGAATTTAGTGCTGTTTGTGCTCCAGCAGATAAATTAGAGAAAGCAATTGAACTTGAAGAACCTGTGCTATTAGATGTGATTGCTAGAGGACTATTTACTGTTACAGTAACGGAAGCTGACTGACCTGCATTAGATAGAGCAGTGTTGATTTGATTTTGAACATCCTGCGCAAAATCTGAGAGTGCTAATCCCCCTGATGTATAATCAGTCTGAGATAAAGTGACAGTTACAGCACTTCCACCATCGACTGAGATTTCAAATGTTGCGTCAATGGATGATAAATCTTGAAGTGATATAACACTCGTAGTAGCAACTGCAGCTGTATTCGAAGTTGCAACAAAACTAAGGTCTTCAACATTGGACAAAGTATCAGCATCACCACTTGAATCATGAGTTACTGTCAATGTTCCATTTGCATTATTAGTCATTGTGTAATCAGTTTGTGCGCCAGAATATATAGCAGTGTCGTTTCCGGAACCACCATCAATCGTATCATTGCCAGCGCCACCAGTAATTTCATTATCTGCACTATTTCCTGTTATCGTGTCGTTCGCTGAGCCACCCTTAGCGTTCTCAATTACTGCTCCATAGGCAATTGCTAGATTATCCGCTCCAGTATAAACGGATTTAGAGGCATAAAACGCATCTATTGAGGCAGTAGAATATCCTGCAGCAGTTAAACGAGCCTTTAAATCAGTGATTTGGTCTGCTTCCGCGTAAATGCCTATTGAAGAGAATTGACCTTCTCTGAGGTCAATGACTGAGGTTCTTGTTTGATTTGAAGCATCAATTGTATCTGTCCCTCCAGTGTCCCAAATCGTTTTTAACATTTTAGGGTCCACATCATAAGTATACGTAGTGTTTCCACTTGAAGTACCAGTTGTTTCTGCCCCATACACATATTGCATCATTGCTACATCTAGTAACATCGGTGTTGAGGAGTAAATCGTATAACTTGGTGATGAACTTCCAGTACTTAGGTCATAATCGATCCAATAACTTCTATCGTCTCTGGTATATGACATCACGGAATATCGTTGAGTATCATATTCCGTTGCAAGTGTTGCACCAGTTCCACCAGAGGCGCTGCTATCAAAGGGGTGGGACAACCCTATCGCATGTCCAATTTCATGCAGAGCTGCATAATAATTTCCTCCAGCCTCATCTATGCCTGTAGTAGCAAAATCGGATGCTCCAGAAATATCAGTGTCAGCTATTTCAAACCACACATCTCCAGAGGCCACACTACCGTACGGACCATAAGCAAATGCTGCTCTCCCATATTGAACACCAGCTGTAGTGTATGCAACTCTCATTTCTCCAACGGTGGTTCCAGTCTCTTCAACTTCCTGGAAATCAAATTCAACAATTTCATCCCATAAATCAAATGCAGAAGAAATTAGAGTTTCATTGTCTGAACCATAATCATTTACTGCTCTTGGATCGCCACCTGTAGCGGAGTTTACGTTACTTCCATTATAATTTGGATCATACGCAACGTCCCCATCGTAATAGGAGTAAGTTACCTTTTCACCTGCCTCAAGATCCCAAGCGACACCCATTCTGATTGTTTCAATTAAATTATGAATAGCTGAGTCTGATGAAGTTGGTGCTGTAACAGCCTTACTTCCTGTTACAGTTGATGTATTGGTCGGATATGTTTGGCTATATGAGTAGGGTTCAAGTATGTCTGGATTTTCGCTACTTTGATTAGAGTTACTTCTTGCAGCAAGATCTTTACAGTGGGAACAGGTCTCTGGATTATGATTTGCCTCAAGCAAGCTTGCAAAATCAACTTCTATCGCTGCGATCGTACCAAGAAGAGTTTCTCGTGTTTCTGGGCTTTCATAAATGTTAACGAATTCAATTATCGAGTCCTGATTAATAGTGGTTCCTTCCTTGGCGAGCTGATGTTGAATGTCAAAGGCTCCAGAATGAAAAAGTTCACCAATAAACGCGGACATTTCATTTTCTATTGTTTGATGTTCAATCAATAAAGCTGAGTATTCATCTGTATCCGGTTCAACTGATTGACGTTGTTCAACATTCTCCTTCATTTTTGCTAGATAATCGCCAATTTTAGATAAATTACTTGTTGTCACTGATACAGAACTAAATAGATAACCAGCTTCGTTGATATTATCTTTTAACATTAAAAAATGATTTGTTTCAGCATCAACTGAGATTTCTGTTTGTTGAGAGGTAGTTGAAAGCGTCTTTGTTGATGTTGAATTTGAGACAGCAGAGTCTGTTGATAAATTAAGTTTATCAAATAAAACAGTTATTGTTGGATTAATACTTAGCTCACTCATTACTACCTCGTATGCGCGAACGACACGAATTCGTGTTTGTTTAGACGAATAAAAAAAATTTTTTTTCTGAACTCAGGACAAGAATAATTATCAATATTCTTGATAATCACTTAATTTTCGTAATTTTAAATCCAATTGCCGTTAAATCAGTAAACTAGATGTATGTTTTTATTAGTTTACAAGAAGCGTTATATTAACATTTAATGTTGGATTCTCTTAAGTTCAAACTGGAAAAATCGCCAGATTTGTATTTTTCACATATGAGAGAATTTGATGTCTCTAACGCGTAGTTAAACATTTCAATAGTCTCACTGTCTTCGATATCATTACTTATTAAATCTTGCTTTAATTTTTCTAACATTCTTTTAATGTTCAATAAATTATTCAATAATTTCTCATTCTCTATGCTAAGCACATAATCGTCTTCGGTTTTTATTTGAATTTCATTATTTAACTCTATGATTTTTCTTGTTATTTCTTGCGACTTGCCATCAAGTATTTCAGTTAAATTTACTTCAGAATTTACATCTTCGGGGATAAAAAATAAGAAAAAAAATAATAAGAACTTACTAATTTTATACATAATCAATATTTAATTAATTTTAAAAATATTAGAAAATTACCTTGCCATAAAATCAATAAACTTGAAATCCTTATTAAGTTTTTTATTTCATGCAAGAATACTGTAATGAATTTATCGCTTGTTGAATTAATGTTTAAGATGTCTCTATTGGAGCATTTGAGCTACCCCATTCCGCCCAACTTCCATCATAGACTAAGCTTCCTGTAACACCAATCAAACTTAAAGCTAGCACAATACCAGTGGCCGTAACTCCTGAGCCGCAGGTAGTGATGATGGGCTCATTTAAATTTACGCCAGCTTTATATATTATATCTTTAATTTCTTCATTAGATACAATTTCACCCGTTTTGGCATTGAGAAATGACGTTAAAGGCACGTTACAGGATTTTGGAATATGACCAGACCGAAGTCCTGCCCTTGGTTCTGGCTCATTTCCCGTAAAACGAGCGTGAGACCTTGCATCCAAAATTTGCATTTTTTCACTAGACATGACCTTTTCATACAGTTTATCAAAATAGACAACTCCGGTATCTATTGGTTTTGATGAAATAAAATCAGATTTTGAAAAGCGTTTTCCTTTTCCGTTCTCCGTCTTTCCACCCAAGGACTTATATTTTTTTATCCCCCCATCGAGAACAAATACTTTTTCATGTCCAAACATTCTTAACAACCACCAAGCTCTTGCAGACGATAAAAACGGAGAATTATCATATACAACAATTGTATCTTTATTTCGTAACCCAAGCTGCTGCATGTGGTTTTCAAATTGTTTAGGCGTTGGAAGCATATGGGGTAAATCAGAGTTAGGGTCTTTTATAGCATCAATATCAAAACGGATAGCATTTACTATATGTTCATTTACATATTCTTTTTCTGCATCGCGATTATGTGTAGGCAAGAAATAGGTTGCGTCGCATATTTTTAGATTATCAAGCGATATATTACTTATCAACCATTTTGCTGTTACAAGATTTTTTATACGTGACATTTCTCAAATCCAGTTAGGTGAAGGTAGGTTTTTTGATTTTAAAAATTCTGGGTTCCAAACTTTTGACTGATAACGTTGGCCTGAATCACACAAAATAGTAACTATTGTATGACCTTTTCCTAGTTTTCTTGCAAGTTCAATTGCACCTGCAACATTTATAGCGCTTGAACCACCTAAATACAGTCCTTCCTGCGACATAAGATCGTATAATAATGGCAATGCAACCTCATCAGAAATTTGGAAGCAATAATCTGGCTTAAAACCTTTAAGATTCTCTGTAATTCTTCCTTGACCTATACCTTCGGAAATAGAATTACCAACAGATTTAAACTCACCCTTTTCATAATAATTAAATAATGCACTGCCAAGCGGGTCTGCTAAACCAATTGCTATATTTTCATTGCAGGTTTTTAAATATGAACCAACGCCTGCAATAGTTCCTCCAGAACCTACTGCGCAAATAAAACCATCAATTTTACCTTTGGTTTGTTTCCATATTTCGGGGCCAGTGGAAGAAAAATGTCCATTTTTGTTTGCTATATTGTCAAATTGATTTGCCCAAACTACATTTGAACTGGGTATTTTTTGCATTTCCAACGCCATAGATTGTGAAACGCGTATATAATTTCCAGGGTCACGATACGGTAATGCTGGCACGAGCTTTAAATCTGCCTTTGCAACTCTCAGAGCATCTTTCTTTTCCTGACTTTGAGTTTCTGGCATAACAATAATTGTTTTATACCCGCGTGAATTAGCAGCAAGAGCAAGGCTAATGCCAGTATTGCCTGCAGTGCCCTCAATTATTGTTCCACCTTGAGATAATGTTCCATCTGCCTCTGCTGCCTCTATTATAGCTTTTGCAGCCCTATCTTTAACAGAGCCTCCGGGGTTCAGAAATTCTGCTTTGCCGTAGATGTCACATCCAGTGATCTCAGATGCAGCACGAAGTTTTACTAGCGGTGTATTACCAACTAAATCCAGAAAGCTCTCTGCAGGTGTCATGATTAATACTCATATTTTCAATTTCACTATTAAAATGTTAGATATGTTGTAACACTTGAATTTTATAAAGAAAATTAATTATATTTGATTCAAAAAAATTTATGCTTTTTGACTTAATACAACAGGGGAGGTGTTATGGTTTATCAACAAGCAAGAAACCTTCCGTTTACTCTTTTCAAGAATATGGAAGTAGCACCTGCAAATTCGTTGTTCTTTGATAAAAGGTCAGATGGATGGGTTGGACAAAGTTGGGAAGAAGTTGCGCATAAAACTCATGATTTAGCCAAATTTCTTATTTCGATTGGCATAAAGTCAAATGACAAAGTAATGATATCGTCTGAAAATCGATCAGAGTGGGCTATCGCAAATATCGCTATAATGTCAATTGGCGCTGTTTCTGTTCCTGCATATACCACTCTCACCCAGTCTGATTATGAGTTTCTTATACAACATAGTGAAACGCGTTGTATTTTTACATCATCAGGCAAACTTGCAGAAACATTACGTCTGGCGGCAGAAAAAATAGGGAGTGTAGAAGCCATAATTTATTTTGATGAAATTCCAAAACTCAAAAAAAATAAAAAAATACAGGAATTTATGCTTTCTAATGTACCATCTATTCAGAATTTAGATAAAAAATTTCTCTCCTCCGTTAAAAAAATACCTCCCGAAAATGTTTGCTGTATTATATATACATCGGGCACAGCGGGCACGCCAAAGGGTGTTATGCTAACTCATAAATCTATCCAGGCAAATATTATAGGTGCCTCTGAATTGCTGGATGAAGGCAATTC
>CACGLE010000005.1 GCA_902573725.1 uncultured SAR116 cluster alpha proteobacterium | reverse complement strand
TGGAAATAATTTTAGTAGGCATTTTTTTAACCCTCGGAGGTAGGCAGATTATAATTTTTTAAAAAATTAGTGTGGAATTTTTTTGATTGCAGAACATCAACAAAGTTAGTGAACTCATATTTAATCATAAAATCTCTTATGAGGTCATAATATTTATTTAGACTTCTTAGAATCTTAGCAATAATATCAGAGTGGGTAAACTCTATGAAATTTAATCTTCGAATAAACTGGTTCAGTATTCTCATCCCCTGTGGTGCATTGATCAAGAACCGATTATGGTTGCTCTTATATAAATTATGATTTTGGTGTATATAGATGACAATATACCTTTTTCATTATTTTACAAAAACTTGATTATGGAAATCATAACTATATTTTATCTTAAAACAACTGCATAATGGATTAACTAATAAAACAATAATTTGGTAAACTTCTCATGAAACTAGGTCTTGGGACTGTGCAATTTGGAATGCCATATGGTATATCAAATTCTGGGGATATATGCACAGATAATGAATTGAATAATATTTTAAAGCTTGCTCATTCCCATCAGTTAAAAATTATTGATACAGCAGCGAGTTATGGAAATGCAGAACGTAGGCTTGGTAAGAGTAGCTTAATCTCAAAATTCAATATTGTAAGTAAAATTGATAATATTGACGCTAAAGATGAAACATCCATGAAGCACCGTGCGGTTCAACTTATTAGGCACTCACTTACTAATCTTTGCGTTGAACGTTTTTATGGTGTTATTTGCCACGACCCAAAAACAATGGTTACTGAAATTGGAGCAAAAACACGCGTTGCGCTGGAATATTTAAAAGAACAAAACATATGTAAAAAAATTGGTGTTTCTATTTATGAGGTGGAAGATGTTTGCCGTATTATTCAACAAGGCGGTATTGATCTGGTTCAACTGCCATTAAATATATTTGATCAACGATTTTTGAGGACGGGTGGATTAGCTGAATTAAAGGCAAATGGAATCGAAATTCACGTTCGTTCTGCTTTTTTACAGGGCTTACTTTTGATGCCATTAGATCAAGTGGAGGTGAAAAAACCAGACGCGTATCAGGCATTGCTTCGATTTCATAAATTTGCAAATGATCTGAAGCTAACACCATTACAGCTCGGACTAAATTTTATTCAATCGCTTAATGATGTGGATCATATTATCATTGGTGCTGCAAGCGTGAGCCAATTGCAAGAAGCGATCACGGTATCAGATATTGACATTGCACCAAATGACTATAGTACTTTATCCGAGGATAATCCTGCCGTTATCGACCCACGCATGTGGTAACTCTCTATTACTTGGTATTTGTTAGTCTTGAAAAATACTATTTCGGCCATTTTCTATAAGTTGTTTGGTTTTTTTGGCGCCAAGATTAAAAATAACGTCAATTGCACTTAAGTAAGCGATGAACGGTGAAAACCTTTGCTTATATTCAAGTGTCACAAAATCTTGGTAGATCACTTTTATGTTATGATCGCTAAGTATGCCGCCGTGATTTCCTTCGTCCAAATAAACAGCCGATCCTTTTGGGGAATAATATTCGTTAACTTTTAGATGCTGGCATATTGATAAAAGTCGTTCTTGTTTAACTTCTTTAAAATTTGGTAATGCTGAAGCTTTTAGAATTTTTGTTTTTATTCCTATATAACTACACATCGTTGAAATAAGTTCAGCGTTCAAGTCTGATAAATAGACATATTTTTCATTTAAGATACGTTCTACATCAGGGTAAAAGTAGGGGAAGAATATTGATTTGCTATAATTTTGTTCGATAGTCCGCAAATGTTTTTTTATCCAAGGCTTTTTGTAATCAATAGTGGCTTCATTTATTAAAGTGTATAGGCTCCCTTTAGGCGTGGAAATAGGAACGGTTAATAATACTTCACCAGATGATGAGCGAAGGCGATTTCGTGTTTGCCAGCTACTTTTTTCAACTTTTACGTTATCTAGCAACACAAATATATCAACCGCATCAATTAGGTCAAAAAACCCTATCCATGGAAGATAGGTTGGTTGCATTATTGCACAGCGCATTTAACCCTCTTTCCTCACAAATATGGAAAATTCGTACGGGTATTGATTTTGGCCTAACCCATAATCGTGCTTAAGCAATAGGTGCTTTGAAAGATTTCTTTTACAGAAGTCAAATATATCTAAGGGGTTGTAATAAAAAAGATTATCATTCGTGTAATCAACATAAGTAGACATCATGTTAAAACTAATTTGTTTAGTTGAGGCATTGAACATTTTCTGAAGGGTAGTTTTGGCGAAATACTCATTGTTGTCTGTAATATTGTTAAACACACCACTGAGGATGATTTGCTCATAACCTTTGGGAAATTCGTCCTTTAAAATGTCAAAAATCATGAAATTGGCTTTCAAGTCAGCATTATAAAATTTTTTATTATGTTGTATAAATTCATTTACAAAATCTAAACCTAAATATTTACCTTGAAAGCCCTTTGCACGCAAATATGACAACATATCTCCTAAGCCACAACCAACATCAATAATGCTTGTGTTTTTAGAGATATCTGAACAGAGCACATCAAATCGTTTGTATTGGTCTTCAGTAGATATATGCTGGACTGCTGCAGGCGAGTTACCATGTTTTTTAAACAGTTCAGCATAATAATTTTTAATTTTATTTGTCATCTGCATGCTCATTCAAAAAAGTAATTGTCCGTTCAATTTCATTAGAGCTTGTTTCTGCTCGAACAAAAAGATTCATTATTTGTTGGTCAATTTCATCTGCAATAGGCGAGTTCGAGAAAGTTGCTAATCCACTTAGGGAACGATAATGGGTAGTGATTATTAAATCATTCATAGCTGCAGTTTTTACAATTTTATCCCGATTTATTTTTGCTAAAACAGGTAGCCTCCAATAGCCCCAATCTGGTTCTGGGCAACTAATATTTTTGGCAACAATTTCTGAATAATACCGTTTACTATTTGCAATTCTGGCTCGAACATATTCAGGCAAAAGAGGAAGTTTCTCAACCAATAACTCTTGAGTTTTTGGAAGCATAGAAAGAATTGGGTTTTGTGCTAAAAGTTGAGTAAATCTTGTAGCGAGCTTGTTATCATTTGTCATTAAACTACCGCCACCATCGCAAGATAGTGGTTTGTCATACCCAAAGCTAAGGATTGATATATCTCCAAATGACCCGATAGGTTGGTGACCAATATAATTTCCATATCCTAGGCATGCGTCTTCAATCAGCACGACGCCTTTTTCTTTACAGAATTGGCATAGATCCAAAATATCACAAGGCCTTCCATAAGCATGGACAGCGATTATCACTTTGCAATCAGGTGTATAAGCTAATTCCGCCTGTTTACGTTCTGTTGCAAAAGTTACTGGATCAATGTCGGCAATTATAGGTTTATGACCTGCTAAATGAATGGCACTTAAAACAGAAGGACAGCATATTGAAGGCATCATGATAGAAGATTGTGGCATCAGGTCTAAAGCCTTCAGCGCTATATAGATCGCTATACTACCATTTGCTGTTAAGTTAACGTGGTCACGAGCGAATACAGATGCTAGTTTATTTGTAGTTTTTAAAACCAAATTCGTAAATCTTTCCTGTAATAGCTACATTTAAAATTCTTAGGTTGTTCCAATACTTCAACTTTTTTTGCTTTCGTCTCTAAATATTCTAACACTCTTGGAAGGTCGATAAATCTCCATTCAGAGTAACGCTTTATAAGTGACAGTTTAGCCTCAATTAACAAGTCACTGTTAGATTTTATTTGCTGTTCTTTGTCTTTATCAAGCAAGTCACCAATCAGGGCGATGCCGCCAGGTTTGGTTACTCTGCAGATTTCGTCGAGGGCATTAAAAACCATATCATCTGACTGAAAATAATGAAAAATGGAGTAGCATAGTGTTCGATCAAAATAATCAGCAGAAAAATTTAATGAGCTCGCATTACCTACCGAAAAAATGCCACCAGGAATATTTTTCTGCGCCGCTTCAATCATTGCTGGAGCATAATCAATTCCAGTAATTGAACCAATCTCACTTTGGAAGTATGTAAGTAAAAACGCATTACCGCAGCCTATATCAAGCAAGCTATGGGTAGGAACATTTAAGCGCAATTTTTTGCTAATATCTTCGGCCAGTTCAGCCCAGTCTTGGTCACCAATAGGCCGCAAAACTTGTTTGCCATAATCTTCTTCTAAGTCCGCAATGGCGTTCCATTCAGTTTGTTTTAAGTCTGAGTTTATCATGCTAACAACCCAATAATTGCTGTTGTGATATTATTGATTGATTCGGTTTTATAAGAAATTTTCATCGATTTTTTTTGTTCCTCGCGTGTTTTAATAGAGAAGAATTCACCCATATTTGTAATAAAATTTTTTGGTTCTTTATGCAATTCTTCCTCAAGTCCAAAATTATATGTAAGATTGGCATTAGCTAAAATTTGAGTATCATCACATTGGTCAATCGTTTGATTAATGCAAGCATTTGGAGTAAGGCAGAAACCAGCTTCATATTTTATTAATCCACCGCTACAAATTACTACATCGGCTTGATTTACAACCATATTAATTGAGTCTGATATATTAATGATTTGAATTAAATTAAACTTAGAAAAAAGTCCTCTAAACTGATTACTTAGCCCAGATAAAACAAGAATGGTTGTTCCAGATAAATGGTAATCGATAGCACTTATAATTGCCTGTATGCTTAAGTTTGACAGTCCACCGGGGTATAAAAGAACAGACCTGATTGGTTTTTCAATAAAGGCAGGTTTTTCAAGTTCATCTTTGCGCACTTTTACCATATCTAAATCTGCAGGAAAATATTCCAGTCCAAAACATCCTCGCTTAACGTCATAATCATCGAAATTATACCCAAACCGAAAATTCACCACTAAATCAATATTGGAGAAATCGTGACGATTAAAATCATCTATAAATACGGCGGCATGATGTTGTGATGTAATGTAGTCAAGATCTGATTGAGTAATTGTATAACTGTCAAAAATAGCAATATGATTTGGCATTCGATCAATGGCGGCATTTTTGTTTAAATATTTCCAATCTAATGAAACTATTTCCTCCCTAAGACGTGGTTTCAGGTCACCTTGAAAACTGATATTGCAAAGCTTTTTACAATGATGTGAAATGGCTTTTGCAACCCGTTTACATCGTGAATAATGCCCCATGCCCATGCTGCTATTAGCATCACAAAAAAAAGTAAATGACGGTTTCATTATTTAGCCATTGGAATTAAATTTTGCTGATTTGTTCATAAATATCCTGAAGCACTTGAGTTTGTCCCCATACTTTACCACTATATCTACCGCTGATTCCTAAGTTCTTAAAGCTTGAAATGAAACGCATATAGTTTTCTTCCGAGTATTTTTTAAACTCAAGGTTGGGCACAGGAAATGTATTAGTAAGTCTTTGTTCTGCTCTACTAACAATCGATGCAGCGGGATCAATGATTTTCATTTTTATCAGCTCGGCAAAAACTTGCTGTGCGCTTAATAATTCTTCATCATTATTTGTCAGGCACTCGGCCGTAATTAAATTTTCACCGTTTGACCGAAAATTATTATAAAGAGTTATTCTGAATATAGGGTCATCTTTGTCCCAGCTCCATAAAAAATGGGAAGTTTTATTAAGTAATGGGCGGTCAAGGTTAAAGTGAAAAATATTCGATTTTCGGGCTGTAATTTTTCCAGCTGTAATTTTTTGACCGGTTGAAATTAATCCTAAGGCTGGCGGCGCACACCAAAACAGATAGTCACAATCAATAGAAGATGAGCTTTTTTTTAATTGTACCGAAGTAATTTGTTCCCGAGACGATGAGATTTTTGCTACGGTTTCTGATGTGATTAAATTAATTCCTGCGCGTTTAACTTGTTCAATAATTCTTTCTATCATTGTACCGATGCCCTTATTACCCTTTGGGTAAAGATAACTATTTGTTTTAGGCGTTAATTTTTTCATATAATCCCGGAACTCCTGCTCGGTATGAAAAGCTAACTTTTGATCAAACCTTGGGTTTTTCTTTAATTCACGTGTGCGCATTTTATCAAATGCGATTAGCCTTTCATGGCCGAACATGAAGAATTTACCACCTCCTATGTTTGATGCTAAATCAGAGAGTTGAAGGTCTTGTCCATATAGTTTTTTGTAAATTGGTGAAAAGACTAAATTTGACGTAAACTCGCCAAACCTATTTGTTAAGTGATCAGCCAAATTCACTATTGGGTGAATTTCTTCTGCAGATAAAATGTCATGTTCAATTTTGGAGCGGATTGTATCATCAAAACTTAATGTAGAGACCGTCTGTGTTTCGAGATTCCACTCCCCTTGATAATAGTTTCCGTTAGGAAGATAACTGAAATGATGCCAGTCATTTCTATAATTCACATGGGTGCCAAAAAGTATTTCATCAACCGCATTAATGTTGGTTAAATCAGGAATATGTGTTCCTTGATCATACCACATTCCATAGTTATCTTGAATGGAGCACAGTAGCCCTCCTAAGTTATTACTTGCTTCAATGATGGTGACATTGCTATAGGTTTTTTTTAACAACAGACTTGCAACTAAACCAGCAATTCCACCCCCGACCACAACAGCGTTATTCATGATGATGTCTTTGTATCGTTGCTGTCATTAACCCCATCAATTGCACTTAATGTTAAGCGATCACCGAGCTTACCATCTTGAGCAAATTTTTTACCAAGAATGATATCAAAATATTTTGGATGCAGACCATATCCTGGGCGCACGCATTTAACGTTATTAGTCGTAATTGTGTCACCTTTTCTCACATTTGCAGAAATGTAAAGTGACCTGCGGGCGAAAAAATTAGCCTTGGCCGAGTCTGGAATAGCATAATCAACTATTCCGATAGCTTCTTCAGACATATGAATATTTGTTACCAAATCATGAAAGCCTTTAGTATCTAGTGAGAAGAATCCATCTACACTATCAGTATGATTAAGGACAAAATGTTTTTCAATAATCTTTGCTCCATAATGAATGGATGCCAGCGGCACCGCTTGTCCCAATGTATGGTCTGATAAACCAACTACACATTTAAACCGTTCAGCCATATCTGGCAAGAGCGCAAGATTACTGTCGGAAGGTTGTGCAGGGTAAGCGGTAGTGCATCGTAAAACAGCTAGATCCTGACATCCGTTTTTGCGTAATGTTTCTACCGCCAGCGCTATATCTTCAAGCTCAGCAAGTCCAGTTGAAACAATAACCGGCTTACCTGTTTTAGCTACCTTTGCAATTAGGGGAATATCGGTAATTTCTGGGGAAGCAATTTTATAGGCGGGTGTATTTAAGCTTTCTAATAACTCAACTGACGTATGATCGAAGGGAGACGAGAAAATTGTTATACCAATTCTGCGTGCTTCTTTAAAAAGCTCTTCATGCCATTCCCAAGGAGTATGTGCTCTGTCATATAGTGAATAAAGGGTTTGGAATTTTTCCCAAGGGTTTTTAGTTGGCAACTGAAAGTCAGCATTATTACAATTCAAGGTGATAGTATCAGCGCGATAAGTTTGCAGCTTTACAGCATCTGCGCGCATCTCCTTTGCCGCATGTATCATCCTGAGGGCTTCATCAATACTACCACCATGATTAGCAGACATCTCGGCGATCACATAACATGGAGAGTTACTGCCAACCTGAACACCATCAATTTCGAAGTTATATGTCATGATTTTTTCCAGCCATTTATTTTTCCTTTTCAAGAGAAAGAATTAACCCTTCATTTCTGATTATATTACTATTTATACTAAATATATCAGGGTGGTCAGTTAGATATTGAATAATTTCTTTCGCAGAAACCTCAAGTAGCTTATCCGCGAAATGTGATGAAATTTCCTTTATTACCTCTAAATCCTCACCAGTATCTAACGTAAAACGATATTGGCTTTCATCAACCTCTTGTTGATATTCAAATATACTAAATTGGTCAGCATTATTGCTGAAATATAATGTTACATGTTCGCGTTCGCTAGTTTTTTTTGCGTTTTTAGAGGCAATAATCAGAGCTGATTTGCTCATCACTTCTGAATCAAGACCCTCTGCAAAATTTGGGCTTAAAAAACTGTAATCTGCGGCGTTAAGGATATGGCCATTAACTAGTTTTATAATCAATTCAGGCTCAATAAAGGGGCAATCTGCTGTAGCACGAACAAGAATGTCATTTGAGAACTGTGTTGAACAATCCAAAAATCGGCTCAAAACGTCCTCTTCGCTTCCACGGTAGTATGGTACATTTATATTCTCAAGATGTTGGCAGAGGGTGTTGTTTTCTGGTTTAACTGAGGTTGCAATAACGATATTATTCGTTGCTTCAAAGCGGCGCAATCTTTGAACCATCAATTCTATTGCTGGGATTCCGTTAATTGGCGTCATAACCTTATTTGGAAGACGAGATGAGCCCATTCGTGCTTGAATAATGATTAACGGTCTGATCATTATTTTGTTAAACGCTGGAAACCTTTATGGCTAACAGGTCCGTTTAAGTATTCATAAATGTTGCCCTTTAACGCTGTTGCAATAACATTAAATACCTCAGTTGCAGCTTTTATATATGCAACAACATCTTCACTTTTATGAGCTATGCTGACATAAATGACGTTGCCGGCCAGAAAGCCACGTTTTAACATCTCTTGGGTAAATAGGGTTTTCATTTCCTGGCCTTTTCCCCCATTAAATATCAAAATAGGAACACTATCAATGCCAATAATGTCGATGTCTATACCGGTTTGGATGACCGCATCCTTCAATTTAGTTTTTATATTTTTTCCAGTTGCCAATAATTTTTTGGCTACATTATCTCGTTGGAAAATTTCCAAGGTTTTCAGGCTAGCGACAAATCCCACCCGTTCTGTCCAGTAAGAACTGCTGATAAAAGATGATTGGGCGGCATCCATAATCTCCTCTCGTCCTATAACTGCGCCAATAGGGTGTCCATTCCCCAAAGCCTTTCCTAAAACACAAATATCAGGTTGAATTCCCCAGATGGAGTGGGAACCGCCAGTATTTAGCCTAAAACCAGAGGAGATTTCGTCTAATACTAAAACGATATTTTCTTCGTAACAGCGTTTGCGTATATGGGAAATAAAATCTAAATCAGGTTCTGCATAACGCCATATTTCCATAATAACAACACCAACTTTACCTTGATTCTCTGTGAGTTTTTGCTCAAATTCTTCGATGTTTCCTTCGTGAAATGGAAAAACACTGCCGCTTAAAGACAAAGGAACGCCGGCTGGCTCAAGACCTGGCAATAGTTGATTGTTAAGATTATTGGTGTTGTTAATATTTGTTGCTAAATACCAATCGTGCCATCCGTGGTAGCCACTAAATAAAACGACATCTTTGCCAGAATAAGCGCGTGCAATACGAATTGCTAATGAACATGACTCACCGCCACCTCTTGTGAATCTAACTCCATCAGCCCATGGGTGGAGCGATATCAGCTTTTCAGCTAGTTCGACTTCTTCATAGCAGTTCAAACTAGACATGCTTCCATCCTTAATAGCCTGAATTACAGCCTCATTAATCTCAGGGTTTGCGTAGCCTAAAGAACAAGTGCCAATGCCCATAATAGAAAAATCATGAAACCAATTTCCATCAAGGTCTTGTATTTTGCATCCTAAGGCTTTTTGGTAATATGCGGGCCAGAATTCAGGTAAAAATTGTTCTGCTCTTTTTGATAGTAGCTGATTACCGCCAGGAATTAATTTTTTTGCTTTGTCCCAGAGGATGGCACCGCTGTTTCTGTGCATTTGGTCTGTCATCGTTTTTCAAAAAAAATAAAGTTGGTGAAATATTGTCGAGTCAAATCTCTTTTTTGGAATAGATATGTTAGCATAATAGAACTTTTTCAAGGTTTTATCAAATTCCAGAATCTGGTGTTTAGATACCCATTTTTTTCCTTTATTACCCTTGGATAATTGAAAACTTTACTCAATTTGTATGATAATTTAAATGTGCAAAAACCAATAAAGTTTATTCTTAAAGTTTTTAATTCTATATGAAAAAAACCAAACAACAGGTTCAACACGTTAAATCTCATCTAATTTTGATAATGCAAAGATAGGATAATTTTTTTCTTCCGATGCTTGGGGTGATCCAATATTTACAGGTAAAGTTCTATCTGGATTAAGTTTATTCCATCTTAACATATGCCCTCCATAAAGACATTGACGCGATATAAATAAAACATCACATTTTGTTAAACTTTTTACAACTTGGTGCTGATGTGGCACACGCAAAGTTAAATTTTCAATAAATTTATTCTGTATTTTATTTAAGGATGCAAGGATGCTTTTGTCTTTTGTGCCATCAGCAAATGCTATCTCATCAATGTAATCGTTGCTTAAAAGTACATAGCCTATCAATTTATTTTGATCCCAAATTTCTTCAAATGAAAGACCGAGATAGGAGAGTCGCTCAAATGACTTCTGCCAATAATCAGCTTCATATCTTGCCACTTTTAAGTTTTCCAAATAGGCATGATGATGGAAGTTCAAATAGTTTGAATGATGATTAGAATCGTGTGGTTTTAAGATTATATCAGTCGGGTCAGCGAACTCTAGCTGTTTAATAATCAGTTGTGGGTATGAGGATGCACCGAAAAACCCAAATTTTGTGTAAAAGTGATCAACTGCATGACGAGCCACTAGGTATGAGGCGTCTATACCCATTGAATCACAATATTCGAGTGTTTTTTGTAGCAAGCTCCGTCCCACATTTTTACCTTGATAGCTGGGCTCAACACAAATACTCGATAACCCCATCAAGCTATATGAATGTTCGCGCCAAGCCATTTTGCTTGGTATCATTCGAACAAGCCCAATTATATCTGTCTTGTCACATGCGAGCATTAACTGCTCTGGATGAATGCTACCATTCATGTCCCATAATAATTTCTTATATTCTGGATCGGTAGTATTTTTTGAAAAAACATGTCTTGCTAAGCGAAAAGCTGAAGCACATTCTTGGAGGTTGTTTGCAAGACGAAAATTAATCAATTTGAGGACTCTTTATAGTATGAAACCCATTTTTTGATCTCCTCCTGCGATACGCCTTCATGCAGAGGAAGTGGATAAACACTTATTAATTTAGTTGTATCAGTTTTTTCCCTTAATTGACGGAAACTATTATTTGGAATCGCAAATGATTTTGGTAAATTTCTCTCAGCAACAGCCCAGCAAATTGGAAGTCGATTTTCCGAGAGTTGGAGAACCTTGGGCACGGAAGCTTGTTCAAGAAATCTTATTTTCGAGCGTCTGTCCTTAATAATTTGGTCCATCATTGCTAATCTTTTCCAAATATTGGCTCGTAACGCGTAGGGTATATATCCGTTTAGTGGCTCTACGGTGTTCCAATATTCATAAGCATTAGAGAAATTTTGACCCATAATACGAATAAAAAAATGCGTAAATTTGTAGGTTTGTCGTTCGTTACGAAATTTACGCAGTTTCTGCGCATCTTTCTGATTTTGGCATAGGATTAAACCGCCGGAAATCGAGCTATAAATTTTTGATAACGATAAAAGCTCAAACCTTCCATCATTAGGGAACAATGCTTCAGCCGATGTTATCAAGCTATCAACAGAATCTTCGATTATGGGGGATAGGGTTTTGAGTTTATGAGTATATCCCCATTGATGAAAACAAATTGCGGCTTTCATTGTGTCTTTCAGTTCAGGAGATGGAGTGCCAACGTACCCAACGGCATTGATGACACAATGACTGCTATAAGGCGGGATATAAACAAGATCAGGTCTTTTGATTTCTAAATATTGCAGTATCAGGCTTATACATGAGCGTCCACTTGGCATTAGCACAGCATAAGTATTAGGGTATATGTCTTCAAAAAATTTCTCAATTTCGGTTGTAGATGGCACTGAACCCCTCATTAGATCGGTTAGCGAAAATTGAGGTTCTGGCCAAAGTTGATATTTCTTAATGTTTGTTATCATGGAGTATAAAACTTACAGTTGAACGGTGATAATTTCTTCAATTATAATATTTGTTATAAATCCGCGCTTGAAACTTGCAATATTTGCTATTTTAGTGTCATTTGTATTTTCAACATCACCAATCTTAAAGGAACGGCAGCCCTTTCTTTTGGCCTCAATTATTGCAGAATAAAGTGTAAAATGGTTAAGTGGTAGATTTGCCTCCATTCGATAACGATCACTTGCGGCAACTGCGTAAAGAGCTGTATCTTTATCGTGCATAATAAAACATCCACTGACTAATTCATTACCTATGCTAGTGGCAATTAAAAAACCAAAGCCTTCCTTAATCATCTCTAGTTGAGCCTGCCAAGTTGCGTTATTGCGTGTTTGACGTCCGCTCGCCACAATGTGAAGATTTTTAAAATTATTGAATGTTGTCTCATCAACATTATTTTTATCAATTATATTGAGTAGCAATTCTTTACGCCCCCAATTAACTAAAGGACGATAAGATTTACGAATGTTTCTAAATATTAAATCCTCAGAAAGAGTAAGATCTACAAGTCCTTGGTAATTCAATTTAATCGTGTGGGACCGGGAAAAAAGGGCGCCAAATAATGTTGAACAATTTTTAAAGGTTAAAACTTTACCGATTTCCATTTTTTTTAATTTCTGGGCAAAAAATGTAATAACTTCATGTTGTCTATCTTGATTAATACTGCAAAATATTTCCGATGGGCTGCCAGCAAAATTATAGGAGGTATTGTCACTCAACATTGGCATCATCAATATGGGCTGTTCTACATCGAAGATTATAAGGCTTCTTGCTGTTATATGATGGCCACTAAATTCTTGATAATAGCGCTGACTAATAGGGTTGAACAAAAAATGCATGTTAATGCGTTTCGCCAGATCCGAGCGGTTTAAAGCCTCAAGTTCTTGATGGTTCAGCTGATCTAATTTGGTTAATCTGAGGGTATTCATTGCACGACCTATTGAATAACCTTTTCTAATACTTCTAAAACAAAGTTAAACTCATCATCACTTAGACTGTAGTAAAGTGGAATAGATAGTGTTGACTGATAATATGCTTGGCTGTGGGGATAGTCATAAGGACTAATACCGTTTGTTGCATAATACGGTTGGTTGACTACAGGAATGTAATGAACCTGAGTGATTATATTATGTGAGAGTAATTCTTTCATTATATCATTGCGTGTTTTTCCTATGGTCTCAAAATCTATTGCAATGGTGAAAAGATGATTAGCTGAATGGTCAATACTCACTTGTTGTGCTCTGGAAAAATACTCGTGCTGATCAATCCAATTACTATATCGATGGGCTAATTCGCGGCGACGAGTAGCAAAAAGATCAAGCTTTGTGAGTTGTGACGCTGCCAGTGATGCCTGAATATCAGTTATACGATAGTGAAACCCAAGTGTTGTCATTTCATAATACCAGAGATTGTTTTCACCATTTGTAAAAGCATCCTTGATATTAACATACGGGCTATCATTTTTATTTATTCCATGAGAGCGAAGGCGAAGAAGAGCTCTGTAAATTTTTTCATCATTAGTTGTAATAATCCCTCCTTCACCAGCTGCAATCGATTTAACAGGATGAAGAGAAAATACAGTACAATCTGAATACTTGCATGAACCTATCTTTGCCCCACAAAGGTATGACCCACCAAGTCCATGGGCAGCATCTTCAACTACAAACTTACCTTTGGATTTTGCTAATTTTGAAACTTCTGGAATGCCATCAGCGGAGCCACTAAATAAAACAGGCGCTACTATATGAATATCGTCGTACTCGTCCAAAGCAGAAACAACAGAACTAAGACCAATGTTTGCCGTACAAGGGTTAATATCTGCGAAACGTGCTTTACTTCCGCAGAAATGCGCAGCGTTTGCTGTAGATACAAACGTTATAGGTGACGTTAATACAGATCGACCCTTTTCTGCCTCAAGAGCCATGTAAGCTAGATGCAGGCCAGCTGTTGCCGAAGAAACAGCAACCGCATATTTTGCACCTGTATATTCACAAATGCCATCTTCAAATTTAGGTATAGCGGGCCCTTGAGTTAAAAATCCGCTCTTCAGAGTGTTAGTTACCGCCTCTATATCTGCATCGTCAATGTAATGCCTTCCATACGGAATGATTTGACCAATTCCTCCAATCTGCTTTCTTAAATTTTCATGCTGTTTTAAAGACTCAATAGCGTCATCTACTAGGACAGATTTTCCCCCTATAATGCCACGTAGTTTATCATCAGCTAAACTGAGATCTAGAGGACGTTTAACGTTAGTTTGTAGGCGTGAGGCTTGAATAGGCTGAATTAAATCGGAGTCATAGCCAAATTTTGCAGCTAATTTGACGCTAAATTCATATTTTGAAATTCGTTCACCTCCGCAAATATTGATTATACCGCGCTGATTTAAATTTAGTAATTCATGAGTAATATCTATCAGATGCATGGTATCAAGCGGAGTAAAAAAGACATCATCAAACATTCTTACTTGTCGGCCAACAGCCATATCGTCAAGGATCAAATCTGAAAAAGATCTCCGATAAGATGGTCCCCATCCGAAAAAGGTTGTGCGCAAGACAAGTGCATCTGGATGTTTAGCCAAAACTTCATTTTCAGCCATAGATTTATGTTTAGCGTAGGTATTTAAACACTTAATGGGAGATTGCTCATTGTTTAAGGAAGTAGTTCCAGCAAATAAATGGTCAGTCGAAACTTGGACAAGTTTTATACTTCGTTTGCTAGTAGCGATTGCGATATTTTTAGCTATAATAAAATTTGAAAGTTCAGAATGTTTAGGGTTATGTTCACATCCGTAAACGCTGGTGAAACCTGCAGCATTGATTACTACGTCAGGTTTTATAAAATCAAGTGCTTTTGCGATCGCATCAACATCACCTAGCTCAATAAAATGCGAACTTATGCCATCTAAATTTATATTTTTTTTGTGTAGCCAAAGGTGAATATCATAGGTTGACGCCTTTCGAATGGCCCAGTTTAGACCAAGTAAGCCAGCTCCACCTGTAATGACTATTCTAGACATAGGCTAAATTTTCCCTATTTTATTTTTATTATCATTAATCCATGCAGCCAGCTCGGACTGCTCCATCCATTCGGTGTTATTATTAGAGGAGTAAGAAAACTGGTTGGGAACTTTTTTGCCACTACCAATTCTTGCTGGGTCTTCAGACCATTTGTTAATGGCAGGCAATATTTTGAAGTATTCATCATATTCAAATGTGTGGGCGGCATCTTCGATACCAATCATTTGTTCGTGCAATTTCTCACCGGGGCGAATGCCTATAATTTTTTGGGATGCATTTGGAGCTACAGCTTTAGCGATATCTACAACTCGCATTGATGGAATTTTTTTTACGTAAATTTCACCACCATACATATCGTCAAATGCATGCCACACTAGGTTTACGCCATCCTCTAATGAAATCATAAAACGAGTCATTTCGACATCCGTGATTGGTAACTCACCTTTATCTTTTTGGCTAATGAAAAAGGGGATTACTGATCCACGTGATCCCATTACGTTTCCATACCGTACGACTGAAAACCGTGTTCCTTGATTATCGTTAACGGGGTTACTTGCCGAGAAGAGTTTATCAGATGCGAGCTTTGTCGCACCATAAAGATTAATGGGGTTTGATGCCTTGTCTGTTGATAATGCTACTGCAGTCTTGACACCTACTTCGTTGCAGGCATCAATAACATTCATAGCGCCATTAATGTTAGTTTTAATGCATTCAGATGGATTGTATTCGGCTGTTGGAACAATTTTGGTTGCTGCAGCATGCACAACATGGTCAACGCCTTTCAACGCCTGAACTAGTTGGTCCTTGTCCCGAACATCACCAATTATGAAACGAACCTGTGGATTATCTGCGTATTTCATCGCCATTTCCCATTGTTTCATTTCATCACGAGAATAGATTATGATTTCTTTAGGTTTATATTTTTTTAGTGTCATCGGCACAAATGTGTTACCAAATGATCCTGTGCCACCAGTAATGAGAATAGATTTTTTAGTAAGCATATTATTTTATCTCTCTAATTTGAAAAAATAGTTTTTAACTTTAAGTATCATTGCTTTACAAGGATTTCGTTGGTTGAAGTTCACCATGTTCGATATTAAGCACACGATCACAATGTTCTAAAGATTTTGCGCGGTGAGTTATGGAGATAACTGTAATTTTATTTTTCAAGCTTTTCAGATAATCAATAATCTGCGCTTCAGTATTATTATCTAATGAACTTGTTGCTTCATCTAATATCAAAATTCGTCGATCAAAATAAAAGGCCCGGGCAAGCGCGATACGTTGCCTCTGGCCACCAGAAAGACGCACACCATTTTCCCCAAGGTTAGTCTGTATACCTTCGGGAAGACTGGAAACAACCATCTCCATCTGAGCTTTTTCTATAGCTAAGTTGATCTTAACATCATTAATATCAATTTCAGGAACACCTAGTGCAATGTTTTGGCGAACTGTTCCATCTATAATAAAAATTTCTTGTGGCAGATAAGCAACATGTTCCCATAAGGCTTCAGGATGATTTGTAATATCATGATTATTAATGATGATTTTACCGGCTGAAGGTGGCAATAACCCTAATAAAGTATCTACTAATGTTGTTTTACCAGCCCCAGAATTACCAACAATACCTATATGCTCACCTTCATTAATCTTAATCGAGATTTTGTTAAGCGCAGGAGAGACATTATTTGGATAGGTGTAAGAAATATTTTTGAGGAAAATATTATCGACATTATCAAACTTAGGCGCTGGCGATCTCACGGTGTTTGAGTTTATGATTTCAATTTCTGTGTCTCTTAAATCTCTAGCTAATTTTTCTACACTGTCTTTAGTGTAACGAATACGATTTAGGGTAAATGAAAAGTTCCTTGCCAACGGCATAATCCGGATCGAGGCCATTCCGAATACGCCTAGTGTTGGAATTAAGGTTGCTGGATCTTCCGTCACATAGGTAGCTGAAATAGAGACCCCGACCACAAAAATTATGATAATCATTTCGAATATATACTTTGGTAGCATTGAAAAAAAATTTATAGTGGTTTGAGTAAAAGCAAAAACTTTTGCATCTTTTATCAAGTTATCTTTGAAATAACCCTCTTGTTTAAGTACACGGATTTCTTTAAACCCCCTAATACTCTCATTGGTGTGCTTGACTATGGCTGCGGCTGATAAATTTGCGTTTTGGCCAATTCTTGTCATTCGCTTTTGGACCAAAAGGTCAAATCCTACCAGGGAAATTCCAGCAATGCCCATTAAAAATACCAACGCATAAGGATTTGTCCAGGCTAGAAATATAATAATTATAATCGCAACGACGCTGTCGCCCGCAGCTTGAAGACAGAACATTACTAAATTCGCATAATTAGGTACCATTAGCTGAATGGCGTTTACATAATTGGAGCTATTGCGCTGGATAATCTTGCTATATATCATATTTTGGTAAGATGTGATAAGTTTACTGCGCAATTGCACTTGCTGTTCTTGGCTAAATTTAATAACGGTTTTCATGATTAAAGCACCAAAAAAGCTCTTAATGACATAAATTAATATTAGTAAACTAGCTAATATTACTACGAGTTCGGTATGGCTATATTCATTTATTGATAGGATAGAGCCAACTTGTTTTGGTAGGTTTTCAGCTCCGCCAAACACTACTCCTAGGAATGGTCCAATAATGCCAATGCCAATCAAATCGAGTATTGAAATAAGAATAAATAGAAAGAAGATTCGTGGTAGCTTCTGGCGAGTTTCACCAAGTAAATAAAGGGAATTTTGAAAATATGTGTTCATTAATCAAAGTTTTCTTCTAATAGGTTTATTTTATTTTGAAAATCCATGGCATAGCTGATTGGGTGAAAACATGCGTTTTGGGTTCTAACTTATTTTTTTGTTTTAGAAAGCCAGTTCTTAGGTTAAACGTTTTTCTCTTTATATCAGTTGCAAAAAGCTGAGTACCACAGTCGGGGCAAAAGGCTTGTATTCGTTTGTTGCCACTGTCAGCAACTTTCATATATTCCTTGGGAATTCCTCTAACTTTGATTTTGTCGGCAGGTGCAATTGCAATGGCTCTTAAAGGGGCCCCACTAAACTTTTGGCAATCAGTGCAGTGGCAAGCACGTATTTCATTTTTTTTAACTCTTGCATTTATTTCAATTTTACCACAATGACAAATACCATTCACATCTATTTCATCGAACATTAGTTTCCCTCTGTTAATTTACCTTTTACTTTTTTGTTATTTATGTTTCTTTTGAATTAATAATTACTGAATGCGAACTTAGGACTCCCCCAAAAATTCCACAAATTGAAATTAAAATACATAGATAGCCTATCACAACCCAATTTCCCGTCAAATCTACGAGTAATCCAAAAAGGAAGGAACCAGCAAAGATTCCTAAAGCCTGTATTTGGACCATATATCCATAATTGATAGGTGTCATTCTAGATGGTGGATTAACGTAAGATATTAAATAAAATATTGTTGGAGGAGTAAGACCCATAAAAAATGAAACCATAAGAATTGAGAAAAGTTTAATTAATGGGTTCATGTAAAAAGGAAAAAAGTTATCAAAAGTGCCAAAAAAGAAAGCTACAAAAAAACCAGCAATAGTGAAGGCAATTATGAAGAGTTTCTGGGGCTTATACCCCCTATTTAAAAGGAAACCACAAAAAAGATGTCCTAAAAAACTTATTAAACAATATGACGCTGTGGCAAGATATGAGAAGGTTGCGGAATATCCATTTATTCTCTCAAAAAAATAAGGTAAAAATTGCATGTTGCCCAGAAAAATTAAAGAATGACAGGCAAATGTTAATCCTATAATCACAACGTTTTTTTTCTTAATTATTTGGAAAATTATCAACTTAAGCTTTTCAGGAAAACTGTCTTTAAACTGATCTGGGTCCATGGGAATTATAAAATATGCAAGAAAGAATATAATGATAGTGAAAAACGCTGAAATTTCCCACAGAAGCCAAAAATCTGAAATTATATAAACGATTGGAGCAATTAATAAAATTAGCGCGTTTCCAGCAGGCATGAAGCTACCCCAAATGCCCATGACTCTGCCCCGATTCTGAATTTTTGTATGCAGAGTCAATAAGGCAGGGGCAGATAAGTTTATTAATAAAAATCCATAGCCTTCACATGCACGTCCTATCATTATGTTAGTTAAAGTAGGATTTAATAAAGGTAGAATGCTTCCTAAGAAACTTATAAATAAACCTGCAGTCATAGCTAAACGTGGGCCATATTTAGATATGATAATTCCACTCAAGAGGCCGGTGAAAATCATTAATATAGAAAAAATTGCTCCCAAGAAGCCAGATAGAGACAAGGAAATATTAAAGTGATCTATTAACCTGCCCATGGAAGGAGCTAGTTTCGCAAGATTTATAGCTCCGACAATGCCACAACACACAATAAACCAAGAAAAAAAAATATCATTTACTTTTGAAGGACCGTTCATATTATTGTATGTCGAAATATAATTTAAAAGAAGTTTAGGAAGAAGGATTAAAAATAAATTTGGTGTTTAAATTAAGCTTCTTTTTAAAAATAAATTCTCGAGAGAAGACAAAATATAAATAGTGTAAAAATTATTTAACTTTTATTATTGAAACAAGTATATTACATTTTTGATATTTTTTTCCAGTGAGATGTCTTCATCTTTTGTTGCTTTGAAATCTCTACCAAGTATTAGTTTTTGTTTGCAAAGTGCAAACGTTCGCCCCCATTTTTTATAGTGTGTTAAAATTAAATCTATTTCTTTGCCAGCTTTTGTTGCCTCTCTTCCATCTATAAATTCATTGGTTAGGCCTGCTCTTATCTGAGTTCCTGTTTGAGCTTTAACACCAGTTATATTCTTTTGGAAAGTCCCATATTTACCGTCAATACTGTCAGAGAGTTCCATTTTGTTTTCGAAGGTAAGTTTCGGTAATTTTACAATAATCCTGCCTAATTTAGGATCTTCAAGGATTTTTTTAAAACCCTTTTCAGTCTTCATATAATCTTTAACCCCTTCTAACGCCTTTCCATTAGTCGAGGAGATAATTATCTGTTCAGGTTCTACTGAAATCGAAACTAAATCTAATGCTCGTCTTGGCTTATTTTCAATCATAATCTTTGCAGATTGAAGAACATTTAAGTTTTCTTCACTTGAACCCGTTGTTCTTAAATCAAAGAACAGACTATAAAAACGGTCTCTCAGTCTAGACTCACAGGCATCACTAAAGCTAGATAGCTCAATTTTTGATTTAAAATTGAATTTTTCTAATTCGAATTCGTAGTCCATCTCGCACCATCAATTTTAACCTAAAATTAAATCTTTAACTTAAAAGGTACTCAAACAACAAGAAAACATCAACTTTTTAGTTGTTCTGCTGCAAAAAGAAAATTATTTGAGTTTAAAAATAATCATAGGGTGCTAAAAGATGATTCATTGACTGGCCTTTGCTAAGAATTTTTATAATTAGAAATGCTGTAAAAATTGACTAAAACTACACCGGCTATTATGAGTAGCAAGCCAATCACAACTTGCCATTTTACAGTTTGATGATAAATGAAGTAACCGAACGTTGTTATGAGAAAAATGCCCATTCCGCTCCAGGTAGCGTAAACAATTGAAATAGGGATTAGCTTTAAAGCAAATGTCAGGAAATAAAAAGAACTGATGTAAAAAATAGTCAATCCAATAGTAGGAATTAATTTTGTAAAATTGTTTGATAATGGCAAAAGTAATGTTCCAACCACCTCAAAAATTATGGCTAATGTCAATAATAGGTAACTTTTTAACATCTTTTACCTGTTATATTTACCATTTAGAAAGGTTCCCTTACTATTGAGGTAGATGATCTAACTATTATCCTCAATGATGAATTAACGATTATCGTTTTTTGTTTCTTCTATTTAAGTTGCATTTCCAAAAGAAGTGAGATTTTAATCAAACACCCACTTTTTTTATTAAATATTTCTGATACAGTTGTAAATACTTAGGAGATAACCGTGTCAAAAATAGATTATCAACATATTATGCAATTTCAAAGGCAAGTGGAGGAAGGAGAAGTTATTTATAAACCTGATCATGATGATGATAATGGTTATTTCTTAGAGCACGGCGTAGTTTACCTGATTGATAAAGAAGCATTAATTTCGAAAGCATCAAAAAAAAATGCTGCTTGTGTATTAACAGGGCCGGTTATCCTCAACGCTCCCAATTTAATTCTTAAAGTCCCATTGGGATGTTGGGCGGTGGCAGCTCAAAAATGTAAAATATATATTTTTGAAGCAAATATATTTACCAGTCGATTTAAGGCAGAGGATAGATTTCTAACAGCAGTTACGGATTATACTCTTCAGAGAATTGAAAAAGCAAAGGAAAATTTAGGATTTAGAGGCGCTAAATGAGTGATAAACCATCGACTTTAGTTCTCGAGCGTGCTGAATGGATTTTTAAAGAGGGTGATCCCGGAGAAAGTCTCTATTTAATAAAATCAGGCATGGTTCAAATCGTAAAAGAGATCAATGGTACCGAAGTAACGCTTGCTACATTGTCAGACAACGAGGTGTTTGGTGAGATGGCATTGTTCTCTGACCTCCCGCGTTCTGCAAGTGCACAAGCACTGGTTGCGGTTACGTTAACACATATTCCAAAAAGTTTTATCCGCGGAAAATTTGATTCCTCTGACCAGCTTTTTCAGCTTGGTGTTACATCTCTTTTTCAATTTTTAAGATAACTCTATCACATCAAGTTGTTTTGCGAGTTTAACGTTATTATATTTATCTGACAGTTTGCGTGAGTCCATTTCTATTTGGAGGTCAGTTTTAAATATATCGTGGTGGTACAAATATATTTGCACACTAGGCAAACGGGAAGCAATTTTTTCGATATCTTCAAGATTTAGATGTCCCCATCCCTTTCTAGATTTACTCTCCTCTTTTGTGTAAGAGCTATCTATTATGAGATGGTCACAGTTTTTTGTAAATTTTATGACATCATCTAAAGTAGAATCTGAATTGTTTTCAATATCAGATATGTAACATAGAATATTTCTGTCTCGTCTGTTCAATCGATATCCACAATTTTGTCCGGGATGGGGAAATAGCGAAGTCTCTATGGTATAATGTAAGCCTAATGTAAGTGTTTCACCTGGCACAAAGCTATGAAAGCTTACATTATTAGAAAACATGTCTCTTGTTATAGGAAAAAGAGGGGGCGATATAAGTTTATCGATGGCTTCAATACCATTTTTTTCCTTCAAGTTCTGGAAGAAATATTCGAACAGTATGATTTCCACTAAATAAGGGTAGAAAAAATGGCAAACCAATTAAATGGTCATAATGATAATGTCCAATTAAAATATCTATGGGTTTTGTATCATTAAGGTCAATTTGCTTTCCAAACAGAGAAATGCCACTCCCTGCGTCTATAATAATGTGTCGGTCTGAGAATGACAATTCGACACATGAGGTTGCAAGTCCGTATTTAGCGGATGTGATTTCGCCAGACGGCAGCCCTCCACGGGTGCCCCAAAAAATGAGCTTATTTTCTGTAAGTTCCACTTTAAAGTACCCTAAAGTTTAAAAAATAATTTTTCTAACTTATCTCTATTTAATACTTTTACACAGAATTAAACACAATCAAATAGTGGACGATGAAGAGGAAAATTACTTTAAATTTGTATCGGAGTAATGCATAAGAATTAAAATAACTATGTTTCGGATAGAAGGGTTCTATAATAATTATGTCAGAGATTGCTCATTTCATTAACGGCCAAATAGTAAACGGTAATTCTAGTAGGCGTCAGGATGTTTTTAACCCCGCAACTGCGGCACCAACTTTAATGAAAGGTGAGTTTTCTGAAAATGTTGGTAGTGATGTTGATAGTCATATGATACGACAATCTTTAGGTGTTTGCGTTGGTATCACACCATTCAATTTTCCAGCCATGGTCCCAATGTGGATGTTTCCTGTTGCTATTGTCACTGGAAATTGTTTTGTCCTCAAACCATCGGAGCGTGACCCCTCTGCTTCAATACTTATTGCAGAATGGCTTAAAGAGGCAGGACTTCCAGATGGTGTCTTCAATGTGATACAAGGAGATAAAATAGCCGTTGATAGGCTCATTAGTCATCAAGATATTAAGGCAATAAGTTTTGTAGGGTCTACACCCATAGCAAATTATATCTATACGACGGGCACAGCAAAGGGAAAACGAGTTCAAGCATTAGGAGGAGCTAAAAACCATATGGTTATTATGCCTGATGCAGATTTAGAAATGGCAACAAATGCTTTAATGGGTGCTGCGTATGGTTCTGCGGGTGAGCGATGTATGGCAGTTTCTGTTGCTGTGCCAGTAACTGAAGCGGTGGCTGACGCACTTGTGCAAAGATTAGTGCCAAAAATTAAAGAGCTTAAAATTGGGCCAGCAACGGATACATCCTCAGAAATGGGTCCATTAGTTACAGCTCAGCATTTACAGAAAGTTGCTGGTTATATCGATGCAGGAGAGAGTGAGGGTGCAGATGTAGTTGTGGATGGAAGAAATTTTAAACAAGATAAACAAGGATATGAAAATGGTTTTTTCATTGGTGGAACTTTACTAGATAATGTAAAAGAAAACATGAGCTGTTATCGGGAAGAAATTTTTGGCCCGGTTTTATCTGTTGTTCGGAAGAACTCCTATCAAGAAGCATTGGACCTAATTCATGGTCATGAATATGCAAACGGTACAGCAATATTCACTCGTGATGGGGATATAGCAAGGAATTTCATGCAAGATGTTGAGGTTGGCATGGTAGGAGTGAATGTTCCAATCCCAGTTCCAATGGCTTTCCATAGTTTTGGTGGATGGAAGTCATCAATTTTTGGTGATCACGCTATGCATGGAATGGAAGGAGTTCGTTTTTATACGAGAATAAAAAACAACAACCACACGATGGCCGACAGGACCTCGCCTAAACCCAGAATTTAAAATGCCAACCCTTGGTTAAGCAAAGTAAATTGCTGTTATTAAGCTAGTGTTATTAAATTAAAGCTTGCTAAAAGACGTTATCTTTTGTCTGTAAATATGGATTGTCTAATTTTCTGAACTGTCTGGCACTCTTTGGCTCTTGTATTCACTTTATAAAATTTACAAAATTAATTTTGACCTTTCTATCTCAGTTTACTATTATTTAGAATTCCGAATAAATGTTGTCAGCTTGTTATAAATTCAAAGCAGATGATGTTCTGGTACAGCGTATTAGCTGGTAAAAAAACTGAAGGAAAATTTTCTTTGTTTGGAGCATCTGGCCAACCTTGAGGTTCTAGACATAAGCCACTGAAAGGTGTGTATGGAAGATTGCTATGTCCAGGAGGAGTATCCAACAAATGATGCCCAGTATAAAACTGCAAACCTGCTTCGGTGGATAAAACTCTCAATTTTATTTTTGATAACTTGCTAGTAAGGACAGCTACTTCACGAAGAGTGGATCGTTTGTCATTTAAGCAAAAATTGTGGTCTATCGATTGATTTGTGCCTTTTACAATTCCTGCTAGACTTCGTGGGTTAAAAAAATCAAATTGACTATTTGATACTGAATTAATCTTACCTGTGGGAATATTTAATTTATTCACGGGTAGATAATTCGAAGCATTAATTTTTAATTCGTGGGCAGATATGTCACCACTATTATCAAGGCAAAAATAAGGATGAGAGGTGAGATTGCAAATCCCGTCTTTATCAGCAACCGCTTCTATTGTTATTTGTAAGCACGAGCAATCATTAATTTCATAACAGACTTCAAAATGTATATTACCTGGAAAACCCATATGACCATCAGGCTCATCGAGAATAAAGGTAACAGATGTATTACTTATATTTTTTATTTTCCAGTTTTGGAAAGCACAGCCTTTTGATCCACCATGAAGGGTTTGTTTTGAGCATTCATTTTTGTCAAAGGTATACATAACACCACCAATTTTTGCTTCAGCGCCATGAATTCGGTTAGCAACCCTTCCAATGATGGCTCCTAAATATGCGATATCTTTGTGATAATCTGTTATATTTGGATACCCTAATATTAGTGGAAAATTAAATGATGCTAGACGTATATCCACCAACCTTGCACCATATGGGATTAATTTAACTGTGAGATTTTCATTCCCAATTTTTACAAGTTGCATGCCGGTTTACCCTTTTATCATCAGATAAATATCTAAGCTTAGTCTGCTTACTTACTGGGTAAATCGCCAATCGTAAAATCGTCATATGAGATTAAAGAAATGTATCCATTTTTATCTTCTATGAGCGCCGTTTTTGATTCAACCCAGTCTCCATCATTAGCATAAATCAGTCCATCTATTATTTTTATCTCAGCTTTGTGTATGTGACCGCAAACCACACCATCACATTCTCTTTTTCGTGTTTCGTTCATTATGCCGGTTTCGAATGCAGATAAAAAAGAAACAGCCTGTTTTACTTTTTGTTTTAAAAACTTCGATAGTGACCAATATTCGAGTCGAAATAGTCGTCTCACGGCATTTAATATTCCGTTAAAACCAAGCAGGATAGTATATAACCCATCTCCAATAAAGGCTAACCATCTAAAATGCTGGATTATACTATCAAATAAATCACCGTGCATCACCCATATCTTCTTTCCATTTTTAGTAATATGGACATCATCCATCTTTATTTGTATTTCACCAAATTTGTGTTCAATGAATTGACGAATAAGATCGTCGTGATTGCCAGGGATATAAATTACTTCAGTTCCTGCCCGCGATTTTTCCAAAATTTTGGCCATAACATCATTATGTTCCTGTGGCCAATACCACCTTTTTCTCAGTCTCCAGCAATCAATAATATCGCCTACCAGATATAACTTTTTGGAATTGGTACTTGATAGAAAATTTAATAATTCTAATGCCTTTGCACCTTTGCTTCCGAGGTGAATATCTGATATCCAAATTGTTTCAAACTGATGAATCTTCTGTGTTTTAGATGACACTATTTTTCTCATGTTGTATTAAAATTTTTATTTAGACTTTTTTGGGATATATGTATTGATGATTTATTAACAAGTGTTATAAACCTATTCTCTTAAGCTAGACTAGCCAATCTTTAAAAGTGAGTAATAAAGAACATACGAGTAATAGACAAAAGCTTTTTTTAAAAAATTAACAAGAGCTCTTTCAAATAAAAAAAATCAGATACTAGTAATATCATTTTAATGAAACAAACAGGAATATAACACTTTAAAAAGGTATTTGTAAAATCTTTGATTTTACTTCTTCAATAAGAAAGCCGAACCATGACTTCAATCATATCTATAAAAAATCTTACAAAAACATATAGTAATGGTTTCCACGCACTCCTTAAATTGTCACTTGAGATAGAAGAAGGTGAAATTCTGGCTTTACTTGGACCAAATGGAGCAGGAAAAACTACACTAATTTCGTCCGTTTGCGGTCTGTTATCGGTGCCGAAAAATACAATAACTATCGCAGGTTTTGATGTTTCCGTGGATTATCGAAAAAGCCGGTCACTAATAGGGTTAGTGCCTCAAGAGATTACGATCGAACCATTTGAAACGGTAATGAATGCAGTAAGTTTCTCAAGAGGATTATTTGGAAAGCCCAAAAATTCAGCTTACATAGAACAACTTTTAACAGATTTATCTCTTTATGATAAACGTAATCAAAAAAATATGACGTTATCTGGTGGTATGAAACGTCGTGTGATGATAGCGAAAGCACTGAGTCATGAACCTAAAATTCTATTTTTAGATGAGCCCACTGCAGGGGTCGATGTGGAATTGCGAAAAGACATGTGGGATGTCATTGCCAGATTGAGAGAGTCTGGGGTGACGGTTATTTTAACAACTCATTACATAGAGGAGGCAGAAGAAATCGCTGATAGAATAGGTGTGATAAATAAAGGAGAATTGCTGCTTGTTGAGGGGAAAAATGAACTAATTCAGCGAATGGGGTCTAAAAATCTTTCAATCGAATTACAGGAACCAGCTAAAAAAATTCCTACCTCACTTTCCCGCTTTAACTTAACATTAAGTAATGATGGTATGCAGCTTAACTATATTTATGATGTTAGGGCACAGAAAACGGGAATTGTGGACTTACTCTCGGAACTGAAAAAAGCTTCTTTCAAACTGCGTGACCTTCAAACATCGCAGAGTTCACTTGAAGAAATTTTTGTAAATCTCGTTAAGGAATAATCCATGAATTTTTTCGCAATAATTGCAATTTATAAGTTTGAGATGGCTCGAACATTTCGAACTCTTCTCCAATCAATAATATCTCCAGTAATTTCGACAGCTTTATATTTTGTTGTTTTTGGATCTGCTATTGGTTCACGAATGGAACAAATTGAAAATATAGAATATGGATCTTTTATTGTTCCGGGTTTAATTATGTTAACAGTATTAATGCAAAGTGTATCAAATGCGTCTTTTGCTATTTATTTCCCAAAGTTTTTAGGTACAATTTACGAGGTACTTTCTGCGCCTATTTCTTATGTGGAAATTATAGTTGGGTATGTTGGTGCTGCTGCGACCAAATCGTTCATAATAGGTATAATTATACTTATGACTGCGACGCTTTTTGTGGATGTCCAAATTAAACATCCTACAATGATGCTTTTGCTACTTGCTCTTACTTGCGTTTCATTCAGTCTATTTGGATTTATTCTAGGCATATGGGCAAAGAATTTTGAGCAACTGAACCTCGTTCCTATGCTTATTTTAACGCCTTTAGTTTTTTTAGGTGGTAGCTTTTATTCTATCAATATGTTGCCCCCTTTCTGGCAGCAAATTACTCTATTTAATCCTGTCGTATATTTAATTTCTGGACTTCGCTGGTCGTTTTTCGGCACGGCAGACGTTAGTATTCATTATAGTCTTTTTGCAATAGGAATATTTACTCTCATTTGTATCGCAATTATTGGTTGGATTTTCAAAACTGGCTATAGACTGCGTAACTAACGAGCTAAAAAAAGTTCTTTTTAGTTAAGCTAAGGGATAAATGATAATTTGTTTAAGAGTATTTTAGTGGCCTAAAGAAAATTAAACATGGTAATTATTCAGTCGTTCCCAATAAATTGTTGATTAATGTTTAACTTTATATCACGCTAGAATTGTGCGTCACCGTCAAATATTAATGCTATATGCGCACTATTTAAAGAAGTGGTTGTTTACTGTGCAAAGTAAAATGATATGGCTCAAGCTAATATAAAAGAACGTATAAAGGAAATGCGATTACGTGTTCTGGCTGAACCTCTGGAGGATGTTACAGTTCAAAATGGCGAACCACACCAAGATGCAGAAATCGAAAAAGCTATGCCTAATGCAAGTTATATTAAGAGGCCAAAGAATAATATTGAAGAAGGAAATACTGGGAAAAAAAATAAGTTAGTAAAGAAAAGAAATAGTAAAGGTAAAAAGAAGGTTCCCAATAAAAATTTAAGCAAATTGTCAAAAAATAATTCCCAGCAAGTTCAGGTGAATGAGCCAGAAACGGCAAATGATGAAACTCAAATAAAAGAATTTTCAGTAAGGCAAGAAAATCAAATTGAAGAAAAATCCACAGAACAAACTATTTTAGTTAAAAATACTCAGGCTGAAAATGATCAACAAACTGATGATGTTATTAATTTGACTGATAAGTGGGTAGAATTTGAGGTGCGTTCTCGTCTCTCGGGGCTTGAACAGCAAGAAAAACAGACCAGAGCGATGGTAAAAGAGATTGTAGATGTTTTAGACAGGATTGAAGCTTTAGAACATGTAAAACCGCAAGAACAAACTCCAATAGTCTCAGTAAACAAACCTATTTATCAAAAATCTGAAGCTAAAAAAATAATTTGGTTAAAAATTATAAAACGCTTATTTGTAATAACAGGAACATTTTTGGTCTTGACAGGAGTAATATGGGGAATTTTGATATATTTGCTGTTATAGATATTAAATATTTAATAAAATTTCTGCTACATTCCCCAGAAAAATTAGATTACTGCCTTCTATTTTATTTTTATTGATGCTTTACTTTTCATGCAGCTATTTTCTGAATCCCTTCAAACTGCTTTTTATCTGATTGTCTCAGGCAATTCTGATTTGTTTGAAATTATTATGCTTTCAATAAAAGTAAGTCTAACCTCATTGTTAGGAAGCATTGTAATAGGTTTGCCTCTAGGAGCGTTCTTAGCCATCCATCGGTTTAGGTTACGCTCAATTATCCTGTCTATACTTAATGCATTAATGGGAATGCCCCCAGTTGTTGTTGGATTAATAGTTTATTTATACCTTTCGCGTTCTGGGCCACTTGGCTTTTTGAGCTTACTTTATACTCCAACTGCAATGATTATAGCTCAAATGTTACTAGTTATTCCTATAATTGCTGCTTTATCTACACAAATAATTGAGGACTTGCACATTGAATATCGTGACTTATTTCGCTCTCTGAACGTATCAACATTCAAGGCTATTATGGCATATATTATAGACGCAAGGATGTCACTTTTGACTGTAATTTTGGCAGGCTTTGGGAGGGCAATTTCAGAAGTGGGTGCTGTTTCTATTGTAGGTGGTAATATTGATCATCTTACTCGTGTAATGACCACCGCAATTGCCCTAGAGACCTCGAGGGGTAATCTTTCATTAGCACTCGCGCTAGGCTTTATTTTATTGGCGATTGCACTTGGTGTGAATATATTTGCAGTCAAAGTTAAAAATTGGGCAATGGACAAGTGAGATGTTTGAAACAAGTTACTCAGAAGCACCATTCAAATTTGAATTGATACCCATAAAGTTACGCTCAGTATCATTTCAAAAATTGGGTAACAATCTAATAGATGATATATCACTTTCTATTAATTCAAAAGGTATAACAATTATTTTGGGCCCGAATGGTGCAGGAAAAAGTATTTTGATGAGACTACTACATGGGCTTGAGAAACCAAGCTCAGGTGAAGTGTTATTTAATGGTATCAATTTAAATAACACTATAAGACTCAAACAAGCGATGGTATTTCAAAATGCAGTTTTGCTTAGAAGAACAGCAATAGAAAATCTTTCTTTTGTAGTAAGTCTCCAAAGACCAAAACAGACATCCAATCTAAACAAATTACTTCAAGAGGTTGGCCTTTATGAGAAAAAAAATCTACCAGCAAGACGTTTATCGGGTGGAGAAAAACAGAGACTATCACTAGCTCGTGCATTGGTATCAAGACCAGAAATATTATTGTTAGATGAGCCTACAGCTAGCCTAGACCCTTATTCGGTGCAGATGATAGAAACACTTCTAATTAAATTGCGTAATCAGAATACAAAAATAATATTTATTACACATGATTTAAATCAGGCTCGACGATTAGCTGAAGATATAATTTTCATCCATAAGGGCAAGCTAGAAGCATATCAATCTGCAAGGGAATTTTTTAATAATCCAGAAAGTAAATTCGCACAGGCCTTTGTTCAGGGTAAACTTATATTTTAAAAAAAAGGACATACAGGATTTTCAAAAATTTTTTAGCTAAAAAGCTTATTTGCTATCCATTATTGGGTTCTCCGTAACCACCTCCAGAGGGCGTTTGAATAATTATTGTTTCAAATGGATAAACTTTAAATTGCACTCTGCTTGCCAATTCTTCAAAACTTCCATTTTTGCGTAAAACAGTATTCCTGCCAGTAATTCCATTTTCGCCTCCCATTAAACCCATCGGTGCTATGATGCGCCTACCAGACAAAATACATACATCCATTTCTTCAAAACAAGTAATATGGCGTTCTATCCCATCGCCCCCTCGCCATTTTCCATCTCCTCCACTTCCTCGCATTATCTTGGAAAGTTTTAGTAAAACAGGATACCTCATTTCTAAAATTTCTGGGTCGGTAAGACGTGTATTAGTCATATGAGTTTGCACAGCACTCGCGCCATGAAATCCATTACCAGCTCCAGAACCTCCGCAAATTGTCTCATAATATTGTAACGTTTCATTGCCAAAATTTAGGTTATTCATTGTCCCTTGAGCATTTGCCATGACATTTAATGCTAAATAAACACAATCAGCGATTGCTTGACTAACTTCTACATTTCCAGCAACCACTGCAGCCGGATAGCTTGGGGTTAACATTGAATTCTGTGGAAGAATGATGGAAATCGGTCGCAAACATCCTGCATTAATTGGAATGGTTTCATCAATCATGCACCTAATACAATATAGGATTACTGCCCTCGTGATGGGCTCTGGTGCATTAAAGTTATCAGGCTGTTGGGAACTCGTGCCCGTGAAGTCAAAAATTGCTGTTTTTTTAGTTTTATCAACTGTAATAGAAACTGAAATTTTACAGCCTTGGTCAAAATAAATTTCTGCTTTACCATCATTTATTTTACTGATCATGCGCCTTATGCAATTCTCTGCATAATCCTGAATATACCCTTTATAGGCTTCAACCGCTTCAAGGCTGAATTGTGAGACCATTGAGTTTAGTTCGAGAACACCTTTCTCATTTGCAGCAATTTGGGCTTTTAAATCTGCTATATTTTGTTCTGGATTACGACATGGATATTTGTTTTCAGTGAGTATACGGGAAATCTCCTCATGAAGAAATCTATATTCACTCACTAATTTAATATTATTTAAAATCACGCCCTCGTCTTCAATATGAGTTGCACGAGGGGTCATCGAGCCCGGTGCTGTACCACCAATATCGGCATGATGCCCACGTGACGCGACGAAAAAAATTGGCTTTGTTTGTTTTTCATTAAAGACAGGAGTAATTACTGTTATATCTGGTAAGTGAGTGCCTCCATTATACGGCGCATTTGTTGCAAAAACGTCTCCTTTACGCATTATTGGATGTGCTTGAATAACAGATGCAACGGACCTATCCATTGAACCAAGATGAACGGGCGTATGCGGAGCATTTGCAATGAGGTCTCCATTACTATCAAATATAGCACAAGAAAAATCCAACCTCTCTTTGATATTTACCGAGCGGGCTGTTTGTTGCAATTTAACGCCCATCTGTTCTGCAATGGACATGAATAAATTATTAAAAACTTCTAACAAAACTGGGTCTGCATGTTTTGGTTTTATAAATTTATCGTTTTTTCTTTGGACGCTAGACAAAATAACACAGCCATTTTTATCTATTATTGCCTCCCATGAGGGTTGCACAAAAATCGTTCCTATTTTTTCTATTATGACAGCTGGCCCAGATATCTTTAGTTCTTCGTTTATTTGGGAACGATGATACATAGCAGTTTTGTGCCATCCACCTCCAAAGTATAAGTCACAAATATCCATAGGTTCAGGGCAATTTTTTTTTGGGCTTGGATTAAATTTTTGTGTTTGAGTTGCGCCGCCGCTAGCCTCTACTTCTAAAAAGTCTAAAATGATATCTGTTTTTTGCATTACAAAGCCAAATTGTTCTTTATGAGCTTTTTCAAAATTCGCTTTCATAACTTTAAAATCAGAAATTGGAGTCTCTATTGTATTGTCGCTATTTTTATATTTTAAGTGACCTTTGCAGCTAATTTTTATATCTTTTTCTGAAATATTTTGTTTTATCAGTTTTGTTTTTACATCAGCACTCAAAGAGGAAATTACATTCTGAAGAAGTGGAGTTATACTCTCATCTACAGGCTGCTCAATTTGATGTTGATGATTAGATGTGACTTCTGCAAGCCCCATTCCAAAAGCAGACAAAACTCCGGCAAATGGATGGATTATGATTTTTTTAATTCCAAGCAAGTCAGCAACAGCACATGCATGTTGGCCACCTGCGCCTCCAAAGCAAGATAAGGCATAGTCAGAAATATCATAACCTTTTTGAACCGATATTTTTTTTATTGCATTCGCCATATTTTCATTTGCAATCTTAATAAAACCTTCAGCAACATTCAGTGCAGATTTCTTAGTATCTTTCGCTATTTCATTCATTTTTGAAAAAGCTATGGAAGTATTAAGTGCATTTTGTCCATTTGGTCCAAAAAGCTTAGGAAAATATTTAGGCTGCAATCTTCCAAGAATTAAGTTGGCATCGGTTACTGTAAGTGGACCGCCCATATCATAACAGGCGGGCCCTGGATTTGCCCCAGCAGAAAGAGGGCCTACTTGAAATCGTTCGCCATCAAAACGAAGAATGGAGCCACCACCAGCGGCTACAGTATTTATCTTCAACATAGGAACGCGCATTCTGATGCCGGCAATTTCAGTCTCAAATTCCTTTTCAATTATTCCTGAATAGTGAGCAACATCTGTTGAAGTGCCCCCCATATCAAACGTTATTATTTTTTTGGCTCCAGAGTATTCACTTGTTCTAATTGCGCCAATAATACCCCCGGCTGGTCCAGATAGAATGGCATCTTTTCCTCTGAACAAATTAGCAGACGTAAGGCCTCCGGATGAGGTCATAAATAATAGATTTAGCTGATTTAGATTGTCATCAAAAACGCTTCTAATTTGCTCTACATATCTATATAGCAATGGGGACAAATACGCGTCTGTTACTGTAGTATCACCTCTGCTTATAAATTTAACTAGCGGTGATACCTCATGACTAAGTGATATTTGTTTAAAACCAATTTTTTTTGCTATTCTGCCGACTTGTTTTTCATGCTTGGGAAATTTATAACTATGCATAAACACAACAGCAATAGAACGAATGCCAGCATCAAACAATTGCTGTAATTTTTCTCTTGTTTCTAATTTATTCAAATAGCTTAGTTCGTTCCCTTTTGAGTCAACCCTTACATCAAGTTCAACCACCCTCTCATACAAAAGGTCAGGTTTTTTTATTTCACGAGCAAATAACGAGGGCCTTGCTTGAAATCCAATTTCGAGCGAATCTGCATAGCCATTATTTGTTATAAGTCCAACAGGTTCCCCTTTTTTTTCTAATAAGGCATTTGTTGCTACTGTCGTCCCCATTTTTATCGATCCAATAAGACTAACAGGTATTTTTGAGCTCTTCTCCAATTGCATTAAATTCCGAATGGAATGGATGGCCGCATCTTTATACTTGTCTGGATTTTCTGATAATAATTTATCTGTTATCAATTTTCCTTTAGGTGATTGCGCAACAATGTCAGTAAAAGTTCCGCCTCTATCTATCCAGAAATGCCATTTACTCATCACAGATTCTTATTTTGTAATTAGGTTTGAACATATGAAATTCAGATTTCTTCAATTTACGATAAATCTATATAAATTTGAATACTTTTAAAACAAAAGGTAAATCGATATGATTAAATTATTTTATTTGGAAATCACACATTATGATAACTTTGTACATTACTGGAGCAGGAGTTAGCAAACAAAGTGGAATCCCAACTTTTAGGGGTGAGGATGGCTTCTGGACAATTGGGAGTTCGAACTACACTCCTCAGGAAATGGCTACACGTCAGATGTACCGTACTCAGCCGGATGAATTTTTATTATGGTATTATAAACGTTTTGTGACCTATAAGGATGTCTCTCCAAACAGAGCGCATCAATGGCTCTCAGATAAAAGACTTATTACTCAGAATATAGATGGACTTGATGGCAAGGCGGGAAACAAAACATATATTCCCATTCATGGTAGGTTAGATAGGGTAACTGTTTATAGTAGTCAGGAACAACCTCAAGAATTGCTTGAAGCCCCTTGGGAAGATGTAGAGCATTTAAAAATAGAGGCTGAAGACCATATTCGTTTGAAATATGCGTTACTAGAAAGTTTTAAAATATCACTCTTAACAAAAAAGCCTGAAAAGGGAGTTTCGTTGAAACCCTTTATTCTGTTGTTTGATGAATATTATACGGATTTATATAGAATGACAGAGGCAGAGAGATGGATGCAAGAGGCAGATAAAGTAGTTTTTATAGGCACTTCTTTCAGTGTAAATATCACTTCAATTGCACTTAGAATTGCTCTACAAAACAACACTGATATAGAAATTGTTGACCCTGAACCTATTGACTTAGGCATTCCTTCAATTACTTATCATAGTTTTACAGCAGAGGATTATATTTCACGACTAGATGGGTAAATAAGTAGTCATACTGTAGGAAATAAAAATGAGTAACGAAAATAAGGTTTCTTTCAAAAGAATGGATCACGGAAGCATTGAAGATTACAAGCTTTTGCATTCACATGAAACTAAATATATCAAAGGACTTCCAGATAGAATTTTAAAAGCTCTTTTGCGATTAGATGACACGTTAGCAGGCTATCAAGTTACACGTCTTGAACACTCTCTTCAGGCTGCAACAAGAGCGGAGGCAGATGGGGCAGATATAGAGTTGGTTGTAGCCGCTCTCATTCATGATATAGGGGATGAATTAGCTCCAGAGAATCATTCTCAAATGGCAGCGTGTATCATACGACCGTACGTAAGAGCTGAAGTGGCTTGGATTTTAGAAATGCACGGGATTTTTCAATATAAATATTATGCAGATAAGGTTGGACTTAATCCAGATGAAAGAGAGCGATGGAGGGGGCATCCATGGTTTGATAAATGTGAGCAATTTTGCCGTGATTGGGATCAAATGTCGTTTGATCCAGATTACGATACAAAGTCGCTAAGTTATTTCGAGCCAATGCTCAGAGAAATTTTTAGCAGACCTGCTTTTGATAAAGTCTTTTTAAAGGAACCATCTCAATTTTAATTTCCTTAAACCTCTAATTTAATTTGGTTTAATTCAAATTAAGTGGAAAGCTAGTTTGATATTTTATTTCGTGTAGAGAAACGCTTGATGACATCGAAGTAAAATCAATTTTTGTAATAAGTATTTGCTGGAACTTGTCATAGGCCTCAATAGTTGGGCTTACAATCTTCAAAAGGTAGTCAGCTCCAGACCCAGTTAGGCGATGAACTTCAACAATTTCCTTATACAAATACACAAGTTCATTAAATTTTTCTGACCATTCAGTACTATGTCTTCCAACTGAAATAGATAAGAAAACCACGATGGGTAATCCTATTGCATTTCTGTTTAATAAAGCAACCTGTTTGGATATAATCCCCTCTTCCTCCAAACGTCTTATTCTATTCCAGCACGGTGTTTTGGAAATTCCTATTCGCTTAGATAGATTACTCAAAGATATGTTTGAGTTGTCCTGTAAAATTTTGAGTATATTATTATCTATTACATCCATACTATAAAAACCTCATATTTCAGAAAATTTTCCCTTTTTTATATATAATTTAGAGAAAAAAAAGAAAAAAGTAAATATTTTTCATTTAAATTAGGGACAAAATACTTTAAACGAATATTTATTATTTTAATGGAGGTCAGGATGACTAATAATTCAAAAAATCCAGAGACACTGGTTTTACATGCTGGAAGTTACCGCTCTGATGAATCAACAAAGTCTGTAGCGGTACCTATTTATCAGACTACAAGTTATCAATTCGATAATACTGAACATGCAGGCAATTTATTTGCACTTAAGGAGCTAGGTAATATTTACACTCGGATCATGAACCCAACAACAGCTGTACTCGAGGAGCGGTTGGCTGCATTAGAGGGAGGGCTTGCTGCTCTTTGTGTTTCTTCTGGCTCAGCAGCTATTGCGTTATCTATTCAAAACTTAGCATCTGCGGGAGATAATATTGTTTCATCTCCACATTTGTATGGTGGTACGTGGAACTTATTTAATAATACGCTAAAACAATTCGGAATAGAGGTTCGTATTGCAGATCCAGAAAGACCAGAAAGTTTTGCTGAATTAAGTGATAAAAAAACACGTGCTTATTTTGGCGAAACTCTTCCAAATCCAAAATTAAAGTTGTTTCCGACAAGCGAAGTTGCCAAAATTGGTAAAAAACTTGGTATTCCTCTTATTGTCGATAACACAGCCTCGCCCATTACTTGTAAGCCGATAGAGGATGGAGCTTCTATTGTTGTTCATTCCTTGACAAAATTTATAGGAGGCCATGGGACATCCATTGGTGGAGTGATAATTGATAGTGGCAATTTTAGTTGGATAGAAAAACCAGAACAACAGCCATTGATGAACACTCCTGACAACAGTTATCATGGCGCAGTTTGGGGTGAACTTGTCCCTGAAGCTCTTGGCGCACCTATCGCTTTTGCTTTAAGGGCCCGTGTAGTTTTACTCCGGGATTTAGGACCAGCTATCTCTCCAACTAACGCCTTTCAAATCATCCAAGGACTCGAAACATTGCCGTTGCGCTATAGAGAACAGCAGACTAATGCTCAAAAACTGGCTGACTATTTTAGTAATCATAATCAGGTATTCAATGTAATTTATCCAAGTTATTTTTCTGGTGCTGATAAAGAAAGAGCTGATAAATATATGCGAACAGGATATGGTCCGCTACTTGGCATTGAACTTAAAGGAGGTGAAAAAGCGGGGAGACAGTTAATTGACAATCTCAAGATGATCTATCATGTTGCCAATATAGGAGATGCGCGCACGCTTGCAATACATCCGGCATCTACTACACATTCTCAACTAAGTGAAACGGAACAACTTGAAACAGGGGTGACGCCAGGATATGTAAGGTTTTCAGTTGGAATAGAGCATATTGATGATATCATTGCCGACATTGAACAGGCTTTAGAACCTATTGAGAAAGCATTAGCTTCTTAGAGACATCACTGTAGTTTAAAATATAAAAAAACATAGAGGGGGATTGACTTTCAATATATGATCCTTATGAAAACTTCAGATATCTTGTCTAGCAACAAAGCCAGATGACCATGCCCATTGAAATTTTATTATCCTAAATGTCCAGTTACATTTATAACTTCTCTGAAAAAATACAGTCCCTTTTTTGAGTTGGCTTCCATGGTTTGGGCTTTATCTTCTGATAGCTTGACGAATATTTTTATTTTAAAATAATGACTGATTATCTGATTCAAGCTAAGATTCTCTGAAAATTTACTATTTTGAGTTTTAGGATGAATTTTATAAAAGTATTTCAGTTTTTAACCATAAAACATGTGCCTCACTTGTTTTGGAGGTCCCCAAAAGCATTAACCATTCGCCCCCCAACTTTTAGTATATTAGTATTAATATTGGGATTGGTTTTATTTGGTTTAGGGGAAGCACTGCTAATCGCCGCGGGCGCCGGTGTAAGTCCTTGGACAACTCTTGCTGAAGGTATAAGTTTAATTACTGATTGGACTGTTGGTTTTGCAACATTTATAATTAGTTTTGTTGTGCTGCTCGCATGGATACCCCTTCGCCAGATACCAGGCATAGGAACAATTGCAAACGCATTTATAGTTGCCTCCATGTTGGACCTTTCTTTACCCTACCTTCCTAAACCAGATTTGTATTTGTTTCAGATATTACAATCATTTATTGGTGTTCTGATTGTAGGCTTTGGCGCTGCCCTATATCTTAGCGCCAACCTTGGGCCTGGAGCCAGAGATGGGCTTATGACAGGGCTGACAAGAGTGACCAATTTACCTTTTTCAATTGTGCGAAGCACGATAGAAATATTAGTTGTCATTTCTGGCTGGTTTCTGGGAGGCACAGTTGGGATAGGTACATTACTATTTGCATTTTTAGTTGGTCCGTCTATTTCTGTTGGTTGTTTTTTTCTAAACCATTTTGTACCTTCTAAGAAGCACCTCTAATATAAAAGTAATTTATTAGTATAGACTAATCTATTATGTCTTTAATACGAATGTATGCGATCTTTTCAACCTGCAAGCATGCCTCATTAAATTCCGCAGTTTTTGAATTATCCGCCCTTTTTTTAAATTGAGACAAAATTTTTATTTTTGTTAGTCCCTTCACTGCAATGATAAACGGGAACCCATATTTATTCATATAAGTTGTATTTAAATACTTAAATTCTGCAAATTCGTCTGGAGTAAGTTGATCTAGACCAGCGGATTTTTGCTCATTTGTTGATTCTATGGTAAGTTCTCCACGCTGTGCTAATTTTCCTGCAAGATCAGGATGTGCTAAAAGAACATTGAACTTTTTATCATGACTTGATGACCTGAATATTCTGACCATTGCATTATGAAGGCCATCAGCATTATTATATTCATTTTTAATTCCTGATAAATATAAATCCTTTGCAATCCAATCTGATTTTTCAAAAACACTGCCAAATAGGTTGAGAAATTCAGTTTGAGATAGTTCTGAAGGAATTGGTTTAATGGGCATCATCTTGTTTCCAAAAAATCATATATTTTTTAAAAATATTTAAGTTTTACTCAATATTATATTGTATTTTAATATTTCAGCAATCAGTAAAACTATTGGCTCTGCGAATTTAAAAAGATGCAGCCTTATGCTAATTATTTATGCTAGGGGTACTAAACAAAAATTTTTCAATGATGGTATAAAGGATTCTTGTCAATAAGAAAGTATACTATTTTAGTCGAGAAATTTAAACTTTATGAAATTACACTTTTAATAGTATAATGATACTATTTATTTTTTGCGGTAAACAGAAAATCTATGGGTAATAAAATGAATTACATTAAATTAAAATTGATGTTTCTAATTCCGATATTTGCTTCAACTATATTATTATTAAAGACAGGAATTTCTGAGGAATTACAAGTTGAGATGCTTGAAATGTCGTATTCACCTGAAATACTCTATTCATAGGTAGGTGACAAAATTATATGGCCTAAATCAAAAGGGTATAACCTAGAGTTTATTGGCGGACCAGCAGGATTTTCACTTCCTAAAAGAAGTAAAATGAACAAACAATTTGATATGGTGGTAGATATTCCTGGTATTTATTACTATTGGTGCACACCTCATAAAGGTACTGGTATGATAGGATTGATCGTCGTTGGAAAAGATATTTCAAATAAAAATGAAATTTCCAATGCTAAGCCGTTGGTAAAAGCAAGAAAAAGCTTGCTAGTTTAATAGAAGAACTAAATGATTAGCGAATATTCTTCTGATACCATTGGGCGATCAAAAGACGTTCATTCGTCTCCATAGATGCTAAATTTGCAGGTGGCATTGCATGGGAAATAGCAGAATTGATGTAAATCTGCCTTGCATGCTTTAGTATATCTATTTCTGTCTCTAGTATAACATTTTTTGGAGCAACAATTATTCCATCGTAATAAGGCTCCGCTGCGTGACACATGTTACATCTTGTATAGACAATTTCTACGACCTCTTCAAAATCCTTTGAATTCAGGAGTTCTATTTGTCGGGAAGTTAAATTTACTTCTGACAAAGATACCGCTTCTCGCTCATTTATTGTTCCCTTAAGTGCAGGATAAATAGAAAGAATAATAATAATTATAAACAGACCTAACGTTACAAACCATGTCCATATTGGGTTTCCTTTTCTAGCATGTATTGTATTAAAATAATGTCGTATGGAAACACCCATCAAAAAAACGACTGAAGCAATTATCCAGTTATATTCCGTCGAAAATGATAATGGATAATGATTTGATAACATCAAAAAAAGAACAGGAAGTGTAAGATAGTTATTGTGCGTTGAGCGCTGTTTAGCAACAAATCCATAGTGTGCTTCTGGTGTTTTTCCGGCCTTTAAGTCTGCAATCACAATTTTCTGTTTTGGGATAATAACCATAAATACGTTAAATGCCATTATTGTAGCAGTGACGGCTCCTAAATGAATAAATGCTGCTCTTCCTGTAAAAATTTGATCGAAACCCCATGCAATAAGGACGAGATACCCAAATAAAAGTATCATTAGTAAATTGCTGTTTTTGCCAATGCCAGTTTTGCAAAGATAATCATAAATAAGCCAAGTGATGCCAAGTGAAGCTATGGAGATGATAATACCGAGATAAGTTGGCATTGGCATTTTACTATAATCTATTAAGAATAAATCTGCGCCCAAATAATAAACAATTGCCATAAGGGCAAAACCCGAAATCCATGTGGCATAAGCTTCCCATTTAAACCAGGTTAAATGTTCAGGCAGATGGGAGGGTGCTACTATATATTTCTTGATGTTATAAAACCCACCACCATGTACTTGCCATTCTTCTCCAGCAATGCCTTCCTCGTCATTTTTGCTTCTTCGCAATCCTAGGTCGAGTGCAATAAAATAGAAAGACGTACCTATCCATGAGATGGCAGTAATAACATGTAGCCATCTGACAGCAAACTCTAGCCATTCCCACAAAATAGGCATTAAAATATCAATATCCATAATACTGTCTTCAACTTCCTCTATAAGTGCTATACCCGTAGGGTGATAGTAACAATGGAACATGGTAATGGTCACTGTTATTGCTAATTATAAATTCAATCTTGATTTGGTCATAAAATGGTTCATCAACAAGCTCGTGCTTGTCTTTGAGATATTTTTTTACGTTGAAGATAAGTGAATATTTTCCGGCTTCAAAGGCTATTCCAGACAATACGGGCGAATCTGTTCTCCCATCTGCATTCGTTATAGTTTCTTGAATGATTTGACCGTCCTTATTTAAAAGTTTAATGGGGATAGCAGCAGCTGGCTTGCCTACTCCAATATCTAAAACATGTGTGGTAAGAAATCCATCACTCATAACTATAAATTATCCCAAAAATTTGCTCAAGTTCACAGTAAAACGTTAATTTGGAAAATTCAAATGATTATGGGTATTATAACCGTAATATGAGAAAGTCTTTATTTTAATTTTAAAAAGTTAAATTTTAATGTAATTTTATAAGTCTTTATAATTAGTCTTTCCCAGCCTGAGATAAACAAGGTGTCTTATTAATGCGTGAAAATATTACTTTAATGTTAAATGGCAATATAGAACAGATACCTCCTATTAATTCGGCTGTCACGCTCATGAATTGGTTGAGGAATAATAAAAATCTCACTGGCACAAAAGAAGGATGTGCAGAGGGAGATTGTGGCGCCTGCACGGTAGTGATTGGAAAATATAATCATAGTTTAGGTGGAGTGACATGGAGCGCGGTAAATAGCTGTATATTGTTTTTACCAATGCTAGATGGGTGCTCAATCCGAACAGTAGAGGGTCTAGCCTACAGCGAAGAAGAGTTACACCCAGTACAAACTGCTTTCATAGAAAAACATGCCTCACAATGTGGATTTTGTACACCAGGTTTTGTTATGTCTCTATATGCAGCGTGGTGTAAAAAACAAAAGCCGGAAGCCTCGGATATTGACAATTTATTTGCCGGTAATTTGTGCCGGTGCACTGGTTATCTCCCAATTAAAAAGGCTGCTTTGCAGATTGGAGCGATACCCGAAGAAGAGAGAGATACTAGCTATCTCGATATAGAGGAAAAATTTGTAATCCAGAATTTAAAAAATGAACCATTGTCAATTAATGTGAAAAATGAAAAACGCCAGTTTAGATTTGATGCACCTAAAAATATTAAAATGGTTGGTCCAATTCTTCAAGAAAAGGAGCCTTTAATTTTATCAGGTGCTACTGATATAGGACTTTGGGTCACAAAAAAGCATATGGAAATAGGCCATTTCTTATACCTCGGAGACGTAAAAGAACTAAATTTCCTGAACGAAAATCAGAAAGGATTTGAAATAGGCGCTTCTGTATCTCATGAAGTTGCTATGCAAAAGCTTGGGTCACATTTTGAAGCACTATCGGAATTATGGAGGCGGTTCGGCTCTGAGCAGGTGAGGGCAAGTGGAACTGTGGTCGGAAATATCGCTAATGGTTCTCCTATAGCCGACATTTCACCCGCATTCATTGCCCTTGGAGCGTCATTAACAATTAGTCATTTAGAAAATAAAAGGGTTATACCTATTCAGTCTTTTTTTATTTCCTATGGCAAACAGGATTTAAAGAAAGGTGAATTTATTAAATCTGTTTATGTACCAAAATTAGAGAAAAATCAAAGATTTGAATGCTTTAAAATTTCAAGGAGATTTGACCAAGATATATCTGCTGTGATGGGTGCGTTTCTGTTTTCAATAAGTGAGGATGGGTTCATTGAAAAAGCTCAAATAGCTTATGGTGGTATGGCAGCTATTCCAAAAAAAGCCTCTAATTTAAGTCAACTCGTACTTGGTAGGGAGTTAGGAAACCTGCCTTTAGATGATTGCAAAAAAGCTCTCAAAGAGGATTTTCAGCCAATTACAGATGTCAGAGCCAGTCAGGAGTATAGGAATGATATTGCCTTTAATTTGTTTTTAAAAGCGTGCAACAAGATTGCCGGAAAACCATTCAGTTATTTGCCAGGTGCTGTGTTTGAAAATGTAGACGGAACCTCTTTAATTAAAAGTCAGCAAAATGTCTAAAAGTACCGTCAACGAAGATTTTCACGATAGCGCTAAGTTGCATGTAACAGGGCGTGCTATTTATGTAGATGACATACCTGTTCCTTCTAACTGTTTACATATATTGCTCGGAATGAGCAGGATTTCAAATGGTAAAATTATTGAGATGGAATTAAATGACGTAAAAAAAATGCCCGGTATCATTGATGTAATAACTGCAAAAGATATTCCAGGTAAAAATGATGCTAGCCCAATATTCGGAGATGATCCTATTTTTGCTGAAAGTGAAATTATTTATAATGGGCAGGTAATTTTTGCTGTAATAGCTGAATCCCTGGAGCATGCAAAAATAGCAATTAAGCAAGCTAGAATTGTATATTCAGAGAAACCACCTATCATAACATTAGCCCAAGCAAGACATAAAGAAACACTTTTGTGTCCTCCTAAAATCGTTTCAAGAGGTGATTTTGCGTCCTCCATTAATCATTCTGACCATATAATTGAAGGTGAAATTGTTATTGGTGGACAAGAACATTTTTATCTAGAGGGTCAGGCAGCTTTAGCAGTTCCAAAGGAAAATAAGGATATTCAAATATTTGTTTCATCACAACATCCATCTGAAATTCAGCATAAAGTCGCAGATGTCTTGGGCCTGTCGCTTCATAATGTTTCTGTTGAGGTAAGGCGAATGGGCGGCGCATTTGGGGGTAAGGAAAGTCAGGCTAATTTGCCTGCATGCATTGTAGCAATTGCAGCTCAAAAAACTGGTAAACCCTGTAAACTAGTTTATGACCGTGATGATGATATGCGAATAACAGGGAAAAGGCATGATTTTATTTCAGCATACAAGGTTGGTTTTGATGTAAATGGTGTTATAAACGCATTGCGCATCCAACATGACATGCGATGCGGTATGTCGATGGACTTATCTGCCGCAATAGCAGAACGGGCGCTTATGCACTCTGAAAACAGTTACTACATTCCGAATGTTGAATTCATAGCAAATTTGTATAAAACAAACACTCCTTCGAATACAGCATTCAGAGGTTTTGGTGGCCCACAAGGTATGTTAGCCATGGAACGAGTTATTGACGAAGTCGCTCATTTCTTAAAATTAGATCCGCTTACTATTCGGAAGCGAAATTTTTACTTGGACAATAAAAACCCAATGCAGAGCGAACAACAAACGCCTTACGGACAGTTTGTTAAAGACTGTATTATTAACGACCTTGTAAATAAGCTTGAATACACATCGAATTATCGTAGCCGACGAAAAGAAATAGAATGGTTTAACAAAACATCGAATGAAATTAAAAAGGGGATTGCACTAACTCCCGTAAAATTTGGCATTTCGTTTAATAAACTAATGTTAAATCAAGCAGGTGCCTTGGTTAATGTATATTCTGATGGTTCTGTATATCTGAATCATGGTGGTACGGAAATGGGGCAAGGTTTATTTACAAAGGTAAGAAAAATTGTAGCTGATACTTTTGGTATATCGTCAAATAATGTAAAAGTTAGCGCCACAGATACTAATAAAGTTCCCAATACCTCTGCTACAGCCGCTTCATCTGGAACAGACCTAAATGGAATGGCAGCCTACTTGGCTGCTTTTCAAATTAGAGAAAGAATGGCAGCATATCTCGGTCATTTATATCAATGTGAGAGTTCAGAAGTCATTTTTTCTAGAGGAAAGATAATAATATTTGATGAAGAAAAAATGACATTTTCTCAGGCAGCTGAAAAATGTTGGATGGGGCGTATCTCGCTATCCTCCACGGGATTTTATAAGACGCCAGATATATATTGGGATGCAGAAAAAGGAGAGGGTAGGCCATTTTATTATTTTGTATATGGTGCAGCGGTTAGCGAAATTGTCATTGATAAATTAACAGGTGAAAGCAGGGTGGTTAGTGTAGATATATTGCATGACGTTGGGCGTTCTATTAACCCATCAATAGATAAAGGACAGATAGAAGGCGGGTTTGTTCAAGGCCTTGGTTGGCTGAGTATGGAAGAATTAGTTTATGGGAACGACGGTACATTGATGACACACTCCCCTGCAACCTACAAAATTCCTGCTTTTTCAGACTCACCAATTAATTGGAATGTTGAGTTTTATAAGGGTGATGGAAATATTGAAGAAACTATCAATCGTTCAAAGGCAGTAGGCGAACCACCATTTATGCTTGCAATGAGTGTATTTTTTGCTTATTCGCATGCATTAACATCTCTTAAAGAGAGCTATCCTAGCCTTGATAGTCCGGCTACTGCTGAGCGTTTATATTATACTCAGTTTTAATTTGTTGCAGGAATATCAATGAAATATGACTGAACCAATCTCAAAAATTGAACAGATTATTGAAAAACTCTCGACTTATAACACTGTGGCAAGAGTGATAATTATGTCTACAAAAGGCTCTGCGCCCAGAAAAGCATATTCGCAAATGCTTATTACAGAAAGTCAAATATTTGGGAGTATTGGTGGAGGTCAGCTCGAATATCAAGTTACTTTAATTTGTCGTGCTCGTCTTTCTTCATTGAAGAAATTTGGACGTGAAGTTAGGCGATTCGCACTTGGTCCTTCTCTTGGTCAATGTTGTGGTGGAAGCGTGAATATATTGATCGAATATTTTCATTATTCTGATTTGAAGGAAATTCAGAAATTAAACAAGGCTAATAACTTGATACATGAGCTTGATACCAAAAATTTTCCATATGAAGATAACAAGTCTTCATCCCTAGACAAAAAAAGGTTTTTTAAGGAACTAATGATAGATGAAAGAAAAGACTTATTTGTTTGGGGCGCTGGTCATACTGGGCGAGAAATAATTTCCTCTATAAAATCTTTACCTTTAAATCGTTACTGGATTGATATTTCGAGGGAAAGGTTTCCTGCTTCAATTGATGATGATGTATACGCCATTTGGGCAAATGAACCTGAAAATTTGGTCAAGAAACTTCCAAATGGCGGCATGCACCTCATTCTCACGCATTCACACGCACTTGATTTAGCAATAATACAAACTCTACTTAAAGAAAATAAGTTTTATAAATTAGGTTTAATCGGTTCAAAAACTAAAAAGACAAGATTCAAAAATCAGCTCTCAAAGGCAGGGTTTTCTTCAATTGATATTGAAAAAATAATCTGTCCAATCGGCTTGCCAGAAATTCAAGGAGATGAACCATTTAGGATAGCTCTTTCTGTTGCAGGTCAGATATCAAATTGGACCCTTTGAAGATAGTCTTTAAGCAGAGTTTAAGAGTTCGATTGATAATTTGCGGTGCTCTTCTAATAAAGAATTTAAATTCATGGTTGTGAGATGACCATCTTCAACTACAAACTTACCATTGATAATTGTATGTTGAGTTTTGACAGGACCACAGAAAACAAGACCAGCAAGAGGGTCAGTGTGAGTGCCTGCCAAATCGACTGAATGCATATCATAAATAGCCATGTCAGCAGAGAGACCTGGGGCTATTTGCCCTATATTGTTCTGTCTTAATACTTTTGCGCCTCCTCTAGTTGCGGTTCTTAGAACATCTCTTGCAGTTATAGCTGATGCACCATGTTTAACTCTTTGGAGCAACATTGCCTGACGCGCTTCATTTAGCATATGTCCACTATCGTTAGAGGAAGAACCATCGACACCAAGACCCACTCTAACCTTATGCTCAAACATCTCTAACAGAGGTGCAATGCCACTGCCAAGCCGCATATTGGAAGATGGACAATGGGCAATACCAGTATTTGTTTTTCCCAATAGTTTAACTTCATCAGTATTTAATTGAACACAATGTGCGTGCCAAACGTCTTCTCCGAGCCAGCCGAGGCTCTCGGCATATTCGCCAGGTCTCATATTAAATTTAGCAAGTGAATATTCTATATCTTCGGAATTTTCAGCCAGATGTGTATGCAAATTAAGATTATTTTCTCTTGCTAGAACCGCTGTTTGGATCATCAAATCATTACTGACTGAAAATGGGGAACATGGAGCCAGGCTAACCTTGATCATAGCATTTGGACTATTATCATGAAACTGAGATATTACACGTTCACAGTCCTTTAAAATATCTTTCTCATTCTCAGTTAGCTTGTCGGGTGGTAATCCACCTTGTGACTCACCAATACTCATGGACCCACGCGTTGGATGGAATCTAACTCCTAAATCGATTGCTGCCTCTATTGAATCATCTAATCTTGAACCTCCTGGGAATAAATATTGATGGTCTGTTGATGTTGTGCAACCTGATAGCACTAGCTCTGCTAATCCAACCGCTGAGGAAATGTAGATATGCCTAGGGCCTATTCCACACCAAATGGGGTAAAGTGTTGTAAGCCAGCCAAAAAGACTCTCATTCTGGGCGTTGGGAATCACTCTAGTTAAATTCTGGAAAAGGTGATGGTGAGTATTAACCATTCCAGGGATAACAATAGACTTTGACAAATCAATCATTTTGTCGGCTGTATTTGGAAGGGTATCTAGAGGCCCGATTTGCCTAATTATACCATTTTCACAGAATATGGATTGGTCATGTAATTCTTCATTAGCATCGTTCATCGTTGCAATTAATGCAACATTTTTTAAAAGTAGCGTTGCCATGAAATAAAATATTCCAATATCTATCGGAGGAAGCAAATTATCCTCCGATAGATATTTGTTAAGTTAATTTGGTATTTTGCCTATAACACCGTCGACATAATAATTCATTGCCCAAAGTCCTCCGTCATCTAAAACTTCTCCACTTGCAAGAATTTGATTGCCTTCATTATCCATCATAGGGCCAGAAAATATATTAATACTTCCATTAGCAATTCCATCTCTAGCTTCTTGAGCGGCTTTAGCTACATTAGAAGGCATGTTTTTAAAGTCAGTTAAAACTAGAAAGTCTTCACTAAGCCCTTTCCAGGTATTTCCTGCCCTATGGTCTGGTCCTTCGCCAGTAGTCCAAGAACCATCCATAGCTTTTTGAATTTGAGCAATATAATAAGGGCCCCAATTATTTACAGATGCAAAAAGCTGTGCACTGGGAGCAAATTCATGCATATCGGATGATTGACCAAATCCATAAACACCAGCTTTTTCAGCTGTTTGTAACATAGCTGGACTATCTGTATGTTGTGCTAGTACATCTGCTCCCTCTGCAATGAGTACCTTTGCTGCGTCTCCCTCTTTTACAGGGTCATACCATGTATTTGCCCAAACTACTGAAATAGTAGCATTTTTATTTACACTTTTTAAACCTTGTGCAAATGAATTTATACCTTGAATAACTTCTGGAATTGGGAAAGCTGCGACATAACCAATTTTGTTTGATTTTGTTGTTAACCCTGCCACAACTCCTTGAACATAACGCCCTTCGTAAAAGCGAATATTACCAGTAGCCATATTTTCAGCGCGCATATAGCCAGTGATATGGTCGAATTTAATATTTGGAAATTCTTTAGCAACTTTTAAGGTCGGTTCCATGTAGCCAAATGAAGTAGTAAAAATCATATCATTACCATTTTGCGCAAGCTCACGGATAACACGAGTCGCGTCTGGTCCTTCGGGAACATTCTCAACATAAGATGTTTCGACTTTATCTCCAAAGTGTTCTTGCACTTGTTGGCGGCCAACCTCATGAGCATATGTCCAGCCATGGTCTCCTGGATTAGTAAGATATACAAAAGCAACTTTCATTTTCGTTTCTTTATCCTCTACCTGGTCTACATTGGTAGTAAAATAGAAAACGGCAGCAATAATTGCTAATAATCCCGCAAATATTATAAATCTATTATTTTTCATTTTTCAAACCTCAAGTTTCTAAAAATTTTTTATAATCATACTCTATAATATTAAAAAAAAACTAGTGGGTAAATCAATTTAGGTAAGGCATCATAACTCTGTTCAAAAATTAGGCTAATGCAGTCGCTTTTAATTATTTTGATGAAATAAACGGTCTGGTTAAGTCAGACGGTGCTAGGTACTTTGCAGTTCCTTTGCTAGATATTAAAACAAGCACAAAAATAGTAGCAATATAAGGCAGAGATGATAAAAATTGGGGAGGAATTGTCCAGCCACGTGCTTGTCCTGCAAGCTGCATTATAGTAATGGCTCCAAACAATATCGCGCCATAAACAATTCTTGAGGGCATCCAGGATGCAAATACGACTAAAGCTAAAGCAATCCATCCGCGCCCACTTGTCATTCCTTCGGACCAATGGGGTGTTAACATTAACGGTAGATAAGCCCCTGCTAAACCAGCCATCATACCCCCAAATAGTATAGAACACCATCTAACAGTTAACACTTTATAACCAAGTGAATGCGCACTGTTATGGCTAATGCCACAAGCTCGGAGTATCAGTCCGTATTTAGATTTAAACAAAAATATCCAAACAAGAAATGAAATAAAAATGGATAAGTATGCAATTGCGTCTAACGCAAAAAATACTCCTATGAAGGGCATATTGCTTAACGTTTCTGGGAATACTGTTGGAAGACCTTCAATAGCTTTACCTACAAAATCAGAGCCAATTAAACCAGAAAGACCCGTTCCAAAAATTGTTAAAGCAAGACCAGTAGCAACCTGGTTTGTAGCGAGTCCTAAAACGAAGAATCCAAAAATAGCCGCTGTGAGACAACCAGACATAATACCAGCAAGCAATCCGACCAGCAAACTTCCAGATACATAAGTTAGAGCAAAAGCAGATACAGCCCCCATAAGCATCATACCCTCTAGACCAAGATTTAAAACGCCACTCCGTTCAACAACAAGTTCTCCTGTCGCTGCTAGAATTAGGGGTACAGATGTCATTAAAATTGTAAGAACAAGCGCATCAATCATTTAAACTACTCTTTTGGTGGTAATTAAAACCAATTTCAAATTTTGTTAATGTTTCGCCGGCAAGAAGAAAAAATAAAAGTATTCCCTTGAACACACCAGTAACTACCTTTGGAATAGCCAAAGCAATTTGAGCAGAATCTCCTCCCACCTCGATGAGGGCAATTAATAGACCTGATATTATTACAGCTGCAGGATTTAAACGTGCAAGAAAGGCAACAATTATAGCAGTAAATCCATAACCAAAAGAAATGTTAGGCTGTAATTGGCCAATATTTGCAGATACTTCAATCATTCCTGCTAAACCTGCTAGTCCTCCAGAAATAATAAATAGTGTTATAGTTGTTTTAGATTCGTTAAAGCCAGAAAACCGAAGAGCTTGAGGGCTATCACCAATTAGTTTAATTTTAAAACCAAAAACTGTCTTTTCCATAGCAAACCAACATAAAAGACAAATTAAAATAGCTATTAAAACACCCCAGTGTAGTTGACTAATATTGCCAATGCCTGGAAAATAAATTTTAGAAATTAACCCCACATCAGGATAGTATTGTGTTAGAGGAAAACCGAATGATGTTGGACTTCGCCATGGTCCTCTCACAAGCCAATCCAAGAACAAACTTGCTACATAAGTAAGCATCAATGTTACGAGAATTTCATTTGTACGGAGTTTTATCTTAAGGAGCGCTGGTAATAATGCCCATAACGCACCACCGATAAATGAAAAAATGGCCATTGAAGGTAATAACCAGACAGATTGAGTTTCCGAAAATGATAATGCAAGTCCACCAGCAAAGACTGCACCCATAATCAACTGTCCTTCTGCGCCAATATTCCAAATGTTTGCTCTGAAACAAAATACTAGTCCTGTACCTATGATCATGAGGGGACAGGCCTTTACGAATAAATCAGCTATTTTGTCTAAGCGCGAAAGAGGGGATATAAAAAAATGGTAAAGTGCTTTACCGGGCTCAAAGCCCAAAACACTAAATATAAAGAATCCAAAAATAATCGTGAGTAAGATAGAAATAACGGGAATAGATATTGTAAAAAAAAGAGATATTTCTTTTCTGGGCGTTAAATAAAACATGTCTTAATGACCTTTACTTTCAGAATGCAAATCTTCTCCACCCATGAGCATACCAATTTTTTGGGAGCTTAGCTCTTGGAGTGGCTTACTTTCGGAAAGTTTGCCTCTGAATAGGACACAGATGTTATCTGCAAGCTCGAATAACTCCTCTAAATCTTGTGAAATCACTATGATACCGCAACCATCATTAGCAAGGTCAATAAGTGCATTTCGAATAAATTTTGTGGCGCCAATATCTACGCCCCAGGTTGGCTGAGCAACGAAAAGTACTCTAGGTTTTTTAATTATTTCTCTCCCAACAACAAATTTTTGCAAATTTCCACCTGATAGTGAGCTTGCCTGAGGGTTTTGAAAAGGCGTTCTAACATCATACTTATCAATTATATTTGTAGTCAGTTTTTCGAGGTTTTCATTTTTGACTATATTATTTTTTTGGATTACGGGATTATTATGGTTAGTTAACAAAGTATTTTCAGTCAGTTTCATGTTTATAACAGCAGAGTGACCATGTCGCTCTTCCGGCAAGAAACCGATACCTAATAGACGTCTTTTATGTGGGCTATAATTTCTAATATCAGTCCCGAGAACATCAAAAATGTCGATGGTTTCAGTTGAGCGCCATTCCCCTGAGAGAACTTCCATAAGTTCGCTCTGGCCATTTCCGGCTATCCCCGCTATCCCTATAATTTCGCCAGCTTTCACATTAAGACTAATGTTATCGAGAGCGGTTGCAAATGGATTATCTGCAGGTCTGTTCAATCCAGATATTCTGACCAAAATGGCACTACTTTTTTTTGCAGTTTTTGGTTTTACAATTTGGGGGTTGCTGCCAACCATCATTTTAGCAAGTTGTTCAGTTGAGACGTCTGCTGTTTCAACGGTGCTTACAACGCAACCCCTCCTAAGAATCGTAGCCCGCTGTGTTATTTTTTTTATTTCTTTTAACTTATGAGATATGAATAAAATAGAACATCCAGTTTCCGATAGTTTTTTTAGTACTGAAAAAAGTTGTTCGCTCTCCTGAGGTGTCAAGACTGAAGTTGGTTCATCCATAATCAACAATTTTGGGTTTTGTAGAAGACACCTCAAAATTTCTACACGCTGTTGCTCTCCTACGGATAGATCTCGAATATAAATATCAGGGTCAACTGTTATTCCGAACTCAGCTGATTTTTTGTTTATTGTGTCTCTTAATTCATGAGTAGCGAAATTGTCATTTAATGAAAGTTGAATATTTTCGATTACTGTTAGTGTTGGGAATAATGTAAAATGTTGGAACACCATTCCAATGCCAAAATTTCTGGCTTCTTGCGGCCTGCCAATAATTATTTTTTTGCCATTCCAGTAGAAAGTTCCATTACTTGGCTCTAATAAACCATAGACCATTTTTACAAAGGTTGATTTCCCAGCCCCGTTTTCGCCAAGCAATCCGTGGATTTCACCTTCAAGAATGTCGAAGTTGATACTGTCGTTGGCCAAGAAAGAACCAAATGATTTACTTATCTCACGACTTTCTAATAGTACTGGCTTTGTGGTCATGAATATCTAGATTTCCAATATTAGGTCATAATGGATAAAACTTTATTTTTATGTATTTTGCAAGCTTGGTGTGAAGGATTCGGTATTAAGGTTACAGAGAATTTATCTAATACATCGAATAGGGACAAAAATTTATTTTTTTTAAATTTAAATATGTTTATCCTTTATTTATAAAATACTTCGGTGACTCAAAAAAAAATAGTTATGGAAAAGCAACTACAAATAATAATGGGTACGGCCTCTATTTATGAAGGCAGAACATACCATCAATATAATAAATATGGTTGTGATGGCTGTGAAAATGAACTGCAGGCGGAATACAATCCTCCATTTTATACAAAAATATTAGATACTGGAGAGTTGCTTTGCACCAATTGTGCCTCAAAACTAGATAAATGAACTTCTTATTCGATCAATTTAATTCTATTGATAATGAAGTAAGTTTATAACAAAAGTTTAATGAGATTTCCAACCCTGATGATTATTATATTAGTCTGGCTAATCTCTAAATAAATATAATTAGCATGAGGGGATAGCTTTTTAACTATCCCCTCATAAACTACTTTTTTTGGGTCGTCATTTAGGGAGGAATAAAATGACATTGTCGTATTATAAATTTATCTGATGTTGGCATAGTGCTAAGAATTGCTACATGTGATGCAAAATTTAGTGCACCAAAAAAAAGGGCAGTTCGAAAACCACCCCTTTCCTACTTTTCCCCCTTGGAATTTGAATTCGTAAACTCAAATACATTTAAATCCTAGTCATGTTTTTTTTAAAGATACAAATTGATTCTGCGGCAGAATGTATTATTTTCATCAGGTGAAAAGCAGGTGTAGGATTAACCTATATTTTATCTTTAAACACCGTGAAATAGAACCCACCAAAATTTTTTAAGGGTGTTGAAACGTTAATATGTTTTTTACACGATTCTTATTTTTTAAAGATTACAATGTTGGCACCTATGAATTGAACCCTCCAACTTCTTTGTTTCGCGATAATTTCAAATGTAGTGGGTGAATAGAAAACAACATGTGTAGGATCTTTATTATAAAACCAATTTTCGAACACCAAGTCTTTAGTGAGGAAACTAGTCATGATGCCAAGGACACCCGATGGTTTGAGCATCTTATCAAGTGTAATAAACTCATAATTTGGATTATGAAAATGCTCAGCTGTTTCGCTACAGGTAATGAAGTCAAATTGTGTTAAAAATATCTTTTTGTCTGGGAAAAAAAATGGATCATAATTGCACATTTTATAACCATCTTCCTCAAGCATCACCGAGAGGGCAGGTCCTGGGCCGCAGCCATAATCAAGGCCTTCACTGTGCGCCATTAAATAGCGTTTCAGGGGTGTAGAAAGTTTTGATAAAAATCGACGGTAATTCGGATCATAAATCTTGTTTTGATGAGTACAATAATGAGCGTATTCCTCGTCTTTCGAAAGGAAATGAGAACTATCCAAAAATTTGGCAGAACAGGTAAGGCATCCCCAATATGTTTTTGAATCCAGTTCCATAAATATTTCGGTATTATTTGAATGACAGACACTACATCTAACCATAATGAATTTCCGTCTTACAGCATCAAAAAAGTTTTAAACAATACACTAATACACTCAAATTAAAATAAGTAAAAAACCTAAATTTTATGGAAAATTTAAATAAACAACAAATTATTATATAACATATTGAATTTATTGTTTAATATTATAAAAGTTGTGAAAATTTAATAACTATTTATATATTAAATGGATTTTATTCACTTTTTTAATATAACATATATTTATCAATAATATAGGTGTGTTTTGATAAACTTATCTTGATATTACAAATTGTTGGGTGTGAGTTTTATGATTCGTCGTGTATTGCAAAAATAATCAGTTATTAGTTGCGGAACCTGTGATCAAAATTTTCGTGTGATATTAACCATAGCAAATCCGCTACTTCTTGTAGGCCCGCCCCTTTGCCCCAATTTTTTTATGAAGCATTGAAGCGTTAATAGGTAATATCTTAACAAGACGGAATTTTTTCATTAAGAATGCGCTTCGCGTAGAAGCGATGAAAAGTAGAATATCCATTTGCTGTAACTGCTGTGTATTTTTCGATATGCTGATGAAATGTTGGTAGTTGATGAAATGGTACGGCTGGAAAGCTGTGATGCGCGGTGTGATAAGGCATGTTCCATGACAGGAATAATACCAGGGGATTAGTAAAGGTGGTTCGGCTGTTCTTCAGCATGTCTGGTTCATGGGGACATCCAGCATGTTCTGCTAGCAAAAATAACCTCAGGAAAGGCTGACCTAATAACAGCGGTAGAAGCCAAAACTGTAAAATATATTGAGGTGCCAAAATTACTGCCCCAGTAAATATAAAAGTGTAGGTCAGGAGCATTAGTCGTGCTTCTGTCTTAATGCGATATTGGGATGATGAAGGAATAAAAGAATGTTTTGGGGTTCTTATTGCATTAAATAACAACGCTCTGAGGTTTGACGTCCATATCATGATACCTGTAAGGTGAAAAAGATATTGTCCCCAAGTTTTCGGTTTTGAAATAGCAAGTTCAGGATCAAGCGCTGGATCTTGTGTATGGCGGTGATGTGCAGCATGAAAATACTGAAACCAACGGGGCCCTATGAACAAAAGCAATCCCAAAAAAGATGAAATTAGCTTATTGAGGATTGTAGTTCTGAAGGCAGTTCCATGACTACACTCATGCATTGTACAAAAAAGAAAACTTAATCCTATGCCCTGGCCTACAATCGCTAGCCAACCAAAAAAGCCAGTGAAATAAAAACTAGCCCATGCCATAAATGCTATTAATGCAAAATGTGCAAAGAGCCAGAGGAGACCATGATAATTTGTTAGCCTAACTAGCCGGCGCTTTTCATCCCTTGATAGTGATCGCAAAACATCTCGATAGGTAGCAGATAACATATTCTTGTTTGTTAACTTGTTATTAGTCATGTTATTCATGCTTTATAAATTTCATCGCAAAGTCTAAAGTAAGAGTACTTTAATCTTTAATTTTGCTTGCATCACTTTGCAATACAAATCACTTAGCCCTTTTTGATATAAAGCAAATTATATTTAAGGGCACTAATCAATTTCTATTTTAGAAAAAAATGGCGCACCCGAGAGGATTCGAACCTCTGACCTCTGCCTTCGGAGGGCAGCGCTATTCACATATACTATTGAAAACGCTTAATTTTTCACAGATTTCCATATCAATATTATGGTATCTGAACTTTCCTCTGTGGCAATGCTGTGGTCGCCGTATTTAGTTCTTAAATGATTTATAAAAAGTTTCAAGAGAAGTGTGGTGTGAATTAATAATATTCTGCTTTAAGCGTTTAAGTGTATCTTGTTCTCTAAACCAGTTTCTATGAACGAAATCACGATTTCTGATACTATATGAATAGTCATTAATCAAAACATCGCAAGATAACTTCACCGCATTTTCGATAAGTTCTATTTTTTTATCTTCTGTTCGCCAACTTGGTTTGTCAAAACCCTCTGTTAACAAGAACTCATGAAATTCGCTCTCATTTAAATGAGATAATTCTCTCAAAATAATTCCAACGGTGAAGAATATTAAATATCTACCTTCTAGCGCTCTTTTTGAAATTAATGGAGTGTTATCATCCGCACTTCTCGTTCGCTCCTCATTCGCAATGCGTTGTTTTTTTACATCATCAAATTTTACTCTAGTCGTTTCACAAATAAAAAATTTAGATGCAAATATTTTAAAACTTTCCTCACTTAAAGAATTTAAAATCTGATTGCTCTCCTTGTCTCCAAATAGAAAGTAGTATCCACCAGAGGTATTTATTTCATACAAATATTTAATTCCGCCAAAAAAATCTACTGGACCTTTGTCAAAACTATGAATTGCTTTACAAAAATCGTCTAAGTTTATCGAGATTGAATTTCTCGGGGCGTCTTTTGTGCGCTTGTTTTTGTAATAGTATTTCTTGCCGCTAAAACTCAATTTTTCAAAATAAAATGCTAGTGATGTTTGGACACCGTCATTGCTTCTAAAATCAGAAATTTTCACAGCATTTTGTGTGTTATTGTATTGTGTTATTCTTTCAATGAAATCTGTTTCTTTAAATAAGTTTGGAGTTTCAGTTAATCTAATCATAACTGCTAAATCTTTTACACCGTCCTTAGATTTGCCGTCTAATTTTGCGTATGCTCTGGAAATGGAACGAAATGTTTGAGCGCCGTTTATGATTGAAAAATTTTCACAATTTAGTTGTCCTGTTCCAGCGTCTTCCTCAACTCTTGATGCAATTGCTGAAATGCCATTGTTATAGAAAAAGAAATTATCAGGTTCTTCAGCAACGGTTTTTAAAATTCCTTTGTTCGTGGATGTATCACCAATAAAATTTCGAATGTTTAAATTAAATAAAGACTGCCTTTTACTTTGATACATTGTATGAATTTGGGATGCGGGTATTGTGGTTATAAATGAGCGTAGTTGTTTTTTGTTCTCATATATGTACCATGGGTTTCCGCTTGCATCAGAAATTGCCGATAGTTTCACATTGACGAGCGTTTTCCGAGACAGGACATCTCTATACTCCATATTGAGGTCATCCTCTGATAAAAATCTAAACGATGTGCGGTCGTCGAGGTCTTTTAAATCTGGGTGGTCAATAGGGTTGATATCCTGATTTTCGTAATTTCTTATGTCATCGGTTGCTCTGCTTAATGAAACAAATATGAGTTCAAATGTATCTTGTTTCCAATCAATCTCAGCGGTCGCATCTAGGACTTTTTGATTTTTGTTAAAATCTCTTCCTACGTCTGGATGAATACGTCCAAATATGTCCCTGAAATGGATTACTTCATTTTCGCTTTCTGTTTTTTTCTGCCCTCTATATTTGCATTGAATGAGGTAGTGGTGCGTGTCATGACTAAAAATTACGTCAACACCTTGGTCATCTTTTCCATCAACAATTAGAGGGTAAATATCTTCTGGTTCTTCTGAAATTGCTCCTGGATTTAACCTGCCAAAGACGTTGGACAGGTAAAATAATGCAAGTCCCTCACTACGTTGATTATCATTTAGACTGCCTTCTTGTTCATTAAAATACTGCTCAACAAAGCGTTTTAACCCGTCTCTAAACTTTGCTTTGAGTTCTGCCATGACAATCTCCTATATCTAATTTAAACCATAAAATTTTTAATTTGTGCAGCATTAATTGGATAAATATTTGGAAGTGTGGTGGTGACCAACCAAAGTTTGAGTGTGCAAACCTATTGAGAAATAGCATCGCTGGTTCAGAACTTAGTTAGGCAACAGATTTATGTGATGACACACCAAAGTTGGAATTGGTGTCTAAAGATTGCCAACAAGACGAAGGAATTATCACCTTCAAGCGATGCAGGCATCATCCAGTCGGTTATGCATCGCTACCGTAGTTAGGTGGAGTATAAAAGGACATCGGATTACCTGCCTTACCTATTCGATTAGGTTTCTCTGACTGGATGTGGCAATGGGCGCGAACGCAGGTTCCATTTTGAGGCACACTGACCCGCAGAAGGGTTGGTGTGCCCAGAACACATCCGCAAATGGAAAACTTAAGATGTTTATGTTAAGTTGAGACTAAATCAGTCTGGTGTTTATAAATGAAAAAACCAAATTTTATCCTTTTAGACAACAACCACACTCTCAAATCTATAGAAGACATTTTAATCGAATTTAATCACCCAATGTTTAAATTCACTGGTCCCGGTGAGATAAAAGAAAAATCCAAACAACTTCTATCAAGTACCGTTAAACTCGATGGGTTGGCATCCATTAATGATGATGACTTCAGGGAATTATTCACCTTAATTGGTCGATTTGACAACTTAGACAAAGTTGTTTCTTCCATACAAATGTCAACGACGACCGCTGGCACTATTTCATATAACTATGACGCAACTTTTCCTGAAGTTAGAGGACCTTCCCAGATAAATTCTATCAACTATCAACTATACTTTTTGTTAAAATTTTATGTTCATAAAGACGCATTTGTGAATATTTTGAAGTATGATGTAACGACTGATGAATTTGGAAAATCTGACTTAAGTAAATGGCAAAAAAAGTTCGGAACTTTTTTTGTAGAACATTTGTTTGACCTCTCGCTAGTAACGGATGGGAAGGATTTCTTAAAAATAAAAGAGCACTTTTTGGAAAACACATCTTGGTCACCAAAGAGAGAAAAATACAAAAAGTTTGAATATATGGCATCGATATTCCAGAGCGTTGAAAGTTTATATTTAAGTCTAGCAAAAAAGTATTTTGATTATAAACCAACAACTAGACCCACGAGTACCTCAACACACGAAAAGGGTCTCAATCTTGAGATGGAGTGCAAAGAAATTTTGGAGAGCAATAGTTGGTCTGTCCAAACAACTCCAAAGTCAAATGACCAAGGTGCAGACTTAATCGCGCAAAAGGGGTTAATTAAGTTGATAATTCAGTGCAAAAATTATGATAAACCTGTTGGTAATGACGCCGTACAACAGGCACTGGCGGCAAAAACTTTTTTTGGGGGAACAATTGCTGCGGTAGTTTCGGTATCAGGTTTTACAATGTCAGCGCTAGAACTGAGTAAAAAAACTGAAGTGTTATTGATGAATTTGTCAGATTTAAGTGAAATTTAATCAGATAAATACCTCTATAAAATAGAGGAATTTGGAAACTTAAATGACACAAATAGTGCAACAAATAAAGACATCAAATCGGAAATTAATTACAATTAGCAATGAATACGCTCGTTCAAAAGACGATAATATTTGCCGTCAAAAACTCAAAATGATGTTCCGTGAGTTATCTGCGCAAATAGTATTTTTGTCAGAACAAAATATCGAACTGATGCGCAAACTGGAGAAGAAAAAATAGAGTTTGCGCAAAGTCTGAACTTATACACTAGGAATGCGCATCCTCAGAGAATTAAAGGCGCAGGAACTGGAGTAAATTGCTAATCTATAAATGCAATAAAGTCCTAGTTAAATAAATCATACTTTTGAAATGCCTGATTAGGATTTAGGTGCGTATACCTGAACAACTGGGTCATATCTTTGTGACCGCTAATGAGTGCTACCTCTGGCACTGACATTCCTATTTCGAAAAATTTTGATACCGCCTCGTGCCTCAAATCGTGGAAGCGTAAATCTTGAATGCCAGTTTTTCTGGTAACGCGCTTGAATGCTTGATGCAGACAGGTAGCACTAATTGGGAATACATAGTCTGTGTTCTTCTACAGCGCCCTCAAAATACATCGTGATCTGGCGGTCAGAGGAACGGTTCTGCTCTCACCATTCTTCGTGTCGTGTAATTTTGCAAATCCAGTTTCCAAACAAACATCATTCCATTTAATCGCCAGAAGTTCTGAGCGCCGCATTGCTGTTTCAATGGCAAATTCAATGGCAGGAGCGATGTATGGATTTTGTTGTTTATGAGCAGCGTCAAGGATAGCAACTTTCTCTTCGGTCGCCAGGCGTCTTACGCGTGATTTGTTCTTTTTTGAAAGAGCAACTTCTCTGACAGGGTTACTAGGAAGTCCAATGTTCCAGATTTTATCTGCTGTATCTAATACACGCTTAATCAAATTAAGTTCAGCACAAACGCTGTCGCCAGATACTTCTTCTAATCTATCATCACGATATTGGATAAACTGATGCTTATTCAAATATCGAATATCTAATTTTCCTATCCAGCGTCTGGCGACTGACTTTAATCTGTATGTTTCAGAAATAACGCCTTTGTGATTGGGAGATATTTCATCTGCATATTTCAGAAGTAAATCTGCCAGCAAGATTTTCTGATTAACTTGATTAGTTGGTAAAGGCGCAGCGCGAAGTCTTGCTTCTAATTCATTAGACCAGAGAACTGCATCTGACTTTTTAGCAAATGTTTTGGTAAAACTACGCCAACCAGAAACTCGCACTTGAGCAGTCCATTTGGCACCTCTTTTTCTCACACAACTCATCGATTTGAACTCATCTTTGTGTCAAATCTGCATCAAAACTGCATTCTCTGATTACAACTCCGAATAAAGAGTTGTCTAAACTATTGAAATATATGTGATAAAATGGCGCACCCGAGAGGATTCGAACCTCTGACCTCTGCCTTCGGAGGGCAGCGCTCTATCCATTTTCCTATGTAAGTACTTGTTTTTAAACAGATCCTATTTATGAATATAGCATACCTAACTGATGCACTGTGTCAATACTGTGTC
>CACGLE010000004.1 GCA_902573725.1 uncultured SAR116 cluster alpha proteobacterium | reverse complement strand
TACGCCTTTCGGGATGAAATTCTGACAGATTTCTGCAATCCTTAGAATACCTAAAGGCGCATCCTCTGCCGCCTTCATAACTATCGTGTTACCAGCACAAAGTGCAGGTGCAATTTTTAATGCTCCTAAAAGAACGGGGGCATTCCACGGTATAATTGCTCCTACAACGCCGATTGGTTCACGCCGAGTATAACTTAAAAAATTTTCTCCTAGAGGTATTGTCTCGCCTTTCAACTCACTGCCAAGACCACCGAAATAGCGGAAAATATCAGCAACTAGTTTTGCCTCAGGTCGTGCTTGAGTTCTAATAGCATTGCCAGTTTCCTGAGCGATTATATTTGCTAAATTTTCAATCTCATTTTCAATGGCGTCAGCAATCCTCAAAAGTAGTTTTCCACGCTCTCTTGGTTCTACTAAGGACCATTTTCGGAAAGCATCAGAGGCCGCTTTAACTGCAAAATTCACATCTTGATTATTTCCGCGCGGCACAGTAGCAAAAATTTCCTTTGTCGCAGGACATTCTATTTGTATCCTGTCTAATCCATGACTATCAACCAACTGCCCATCTATTATCATTTTATGGTTTTTTATAGAGGTGTATTCAGTTTTCTGAGCAGATTTGGAGTTTTTTATTTGAGTGCTTTTTGATAACGTCATTTTTTGTGCCTCTCTATTCAAAGATACCTGGACTAACTTATTAACTATGAATTTAAATTCTAAGTTTTTTTTAAAGAAACATCTATTAGAAAAATTACCACCCAAACTAATTATCAGAAAGTTTAACTTTCAAGTTTTATCAAAAAAAAAAGGACAACACAAAGGCCGTCCAAGTTTAGGAAGAAGTTATGAAATATCGATCATTGCGACATTCTGTGAATAATTTTAAATTTCGCATCGTCAAATTTCTTTAACATTTGCCGATTTTTTGTCAAAATTGATTATATTTTATTTACTAAGGGGGCTTTTTAAAAACTTAAATGGTTACATTTTCTGATACGCAAACAATTGTGATCGTCGGGTTGGCGTTTGCTCTTGGAGGAATATTAAAAGGAGCTACTGGTGTCGGCGCTCCATTAGTAGCCGTGCCGTTGATGACAAGTTTTTACGATGTTCGTTTTGCTGTGGCAGTTTTTGTTCTGCCTAATCTAATTACTAATCTATTACAGATGTTTATTTATCTCCATGCACTTAAACATAGATTATTCTTATTTTCACTCTGTTGTGCAGCAGGAATTGGAGCCTTAGTTGGAAGCCTTGCTTTACAACTGACTTCCAGTGGTATTTTAGAAAAACTGATGGCCATTCTTGTTTTGTTTTATGTAGGGTTCAGAATTTTTACACCAGGCTGGAAATTATCTATGAAAATAGCTCAAAAACTAAGTTTTCCTATAGGATTTCTTGCAGGTTTTTTACAAGGTACTTTTGGTATTTCATCACCAGCAACTTTTACTTTTTTAAATGCAATAAAATTTGAACGTTCCGAGTTTATAGCCATTGTCTCATCATTTTTCGTAGCAATGTCAGTAATACAACTTCCTACCCTAAGTTATCTTGGGCTTATGGAGATTGAACATTTCATACTAGGATGCTTAGCAGTTTTACCATTAACCTCTGGAATGCCACTTGGGGCACTTTTACTTAAAAATGCTTCAGCAACTTTATTTGACAAAGTGATTCTATTTGTGCTTGTAAGTGTAGCTTTAAAACTTCTATTTGTATAGTTTCTCAAATTCTAATTAACTTTATCCTAAAAGCTTCGAAAACCCATATTCAACAAAAATTCAATAATTTAGATATCGGCCTTGCGAAACTCTGATAACGTTTTTCCTAAAACCGATAATGTTACAATGCTTCCGCCGACTAAAGTCCAACTTGATGGCACTTCATTAATAAATACCCAAACCCATACGGGGGCCAAAGTAAATTCTAAAAGCATAAAAAGAGTTAATTCTGCTGCGAAAAGGTGCTTTGATGCCAATATAAGTAGAGTATTAGCAGCGGCCTGAAGAAACCCTCCAATAACAAAACAAATGACCAAATCATTCCATGAGATTTTTAAGTCATCCCATGTGTAAATTAAGGCAGCAAACATAATTATCAAGTTTGATAAAATTAGTGTTGGAAGCATTTCAGACCTGCTATTTCTGCGTATCATTATTGCATAAGAAGAAAATCCAACAGCACATAACAATGCCATAACGTTTCCATAAAATGTTCCAGAACCCAAACCTTGAAAAAACATAATAGAGATACCAATCCCTGCTACAGCCATTGTTAAAACAGTAGACTTACCAATACGCTCACCGAGAACTAGCCAAGCCATAATGGCCGTTAAGAAAGGAATAAAACTAAGGGTGAAGGTTGTAGCAGCAACAGTGGTATTTGTTATTGCTTGTAAAAAGGAAATACTAGCAATGGCTAAGAAAGTAGCTGCCAAAATACCCTGTAATCCAATGCCCTTAATTTTTGAGGGTACTGTTTTTCCATGTCGAATAAGTAAAATTATTGAGACCGAAAATCCAAATGCAATTGCCCTGTAGAAGTTGATTTGAAAATTATCAGCTATTTCTATGTTGCGGATAGCTAATCCGGCGAAACTAATAGTGATAGAGCCAATAAGCATTAAAATCATAGCGTATCCACGCCTTGAGCTTACCTTCTGAATTTCATGAACTTGGGTCATTAAATATTTTTATATCAAATGGGACAAATTTTGTGCTTCAAATACGACAAGGTTTTTCTTGGATTTTTCTAACCTCAAAGAGCGCAATATTTAAATTTAATAAAATTTCTTACCGTAAAAGCAAAACATATCTCATCTGTAAAAATCGCAAGCAAACCTTAAATTTTTAGAAATCTAATTTCCCATCTATTTCTGGATGACATAGTTAACTTACGATGTATTATTTTAAAGATGTTTTTTATTATGTTTTTATTTATCATTTCAAATTATGAATAGTTTGATATCAGATGTAGTCTTAGTTTTTCATTTTATTATCATAATATTTATAAGCACCGGGTTGTTCATTGTGCCTATTGGTTATAAAATGAAATGGGTATGGCTTAGCAATTTGAAACTGCGTTCTACACATTTAGGCCTGATTTGTTTTATTACCTTTGAGACAATTATCGGGATGACTTGCCCTTTGACACTTATTGAAAATGTACTTAATGAAAACCAATATTCCCAATCTTTTGTGAAATACTGGATTTCAAAAATTGTTTACTGGGACTTCCCCTCTGTGTATTTTGTCGTTCTCTATTTATTATGCACAATATGGACAGTCTTAATGTGGAGCATTTTTCCACCAAGAAAGAAACATAAATTTTAAAAATATCTCTTCCGTTCAATGGAGCCATTTGCTTATAACATTTTATCCACGACTATCATAAACCAAAGACGGAAGCGGGGGTGGAGATTTAACATCCATTCCGTGAATATCCATTACAAAATCTGCAAAGTCAGCAGGTAAATTTTCCATTATCTTTCCAAAACTCTCCACTGGATTTTCGCCTTCATATGTAAGTATAACAAAATCTCCATTTGGTGTTTCTTGAAGAAACGCTCTTTCATGGACACCAGCATTTTCTCTTATAGAATCGGCCGCTGGCTTAGCTTCAGGTTTGTTTAGCTGTTTTACGGCCTCTAACCAAGCCTCTTTCTTTCCAGGCAAAATGGGCATACACATCGCAAGTAATGACATCTTATTTCTCCTAAAATGTTTCTACAAATATTGAATGACTTAATTATTAACCTAGAAAATATTTTCCAATTTGAGCTATTGGGGTGGTTGAAGATACATCAGCACCCGCGGCCTCTCGGATTGCAACAATATCTGGTCTTTCTCCGAATGTTTTTATTTGCTCTGGGTTTTGCATTTCAGCGAGAGCATAGATAGCTGTCTCATCTGCATTACATCCTGCCCAAATCATTTTTGCCCCAACTTCATTCATTTGAGGCTCAAGACTTTTAGCCATTTTAGACCAAGTCTCCCAACCTTTAGAGATTTTTACTGTCATCAAAACTGTTACCATAGTTTGCTCCCAAAATTATCTAACTAACTTGATTTTTATCTTTTCGAACATTCTTAACCTTACTGTAGATTAATACACAGGAAGGAATTCTTCAAAAGTGAATTTAGAAATTATTTATACTTAGCATAAAAAATAAGCATTCCATTATAACTCTGCATGCAGGATTCTTGATATTAATAGGCTCTGGACAAAAGTGATTACAGCAAATTTAAATATAACTAGGCTTATAATAATGGTGTGCATGCATATTATTCATCTTCAGGAATATTTATCTTTTCATCTTTTATGTCATAATGAGTTACATATCTTTGCATCTCATTCGCTAACGTAATAATAAATTTATCAGCTCCAATTTTTGAGAGAACTTCGTGGATATCGTCTTCACTTTCTGCTTCCCAATGACAAAAGAAAAACTCATCCTTACCAGCCCAATGCTGCAAAACACGAGCATTTTTACCGCTATTCATATCTAAAAATTCTCTATCTGTTACGCCTCTTAGCTGATTAATTATATTTTCTTTTGCATCGCCAGAAAGGTAACTATGCGTACACATAAAATGTTTCATTTAAGATTATTTTCCTACTTCATTATTACCAAACTAAGAACTAAACTATACCAGGTTTTAAATGGGCTTTAATTCTTTATTTATAATGGCTTTTTTCAGACTAAATAGAGCGACTAGGGTCAATGCGCACTGTATTGGGACAATAATGATTTAAATCGAAAAGGACAGAGCAAAGACCGTCCAAATATTTGACTATGTTGATTTATAAACTTATCTCCGATAAATCCCAAAGTTGTTAACTCTCAATGCATTCATCATAAATTGGTTTCATTAATGCGTTTTTGCCAGAAACAAAATTTTTCATACTATCTTCATCAGTGACAAAAACCTTTAACATTAAAGCGCCCTCATCTGGTGTAGCCGCAGCAATCGTCTTGGGTGGAATTGCGAATTTTCTCCATTCAGCCATTCCCTCCTCCGACTGCATAAATGCCAAAGATTTCAAGAAGTTTTCTTACCCTTCTTTTAACTTAACTAGTGCTAACATTTCTTTTTCCATTATTCCCTCTAATTTTTTGTTTAGATTTTTAAATAATCGGACCAAATATGGACAATGGTGTCAATGAATTCCTGCTGAACTAAAATAATATCCGTTAAAAAATATAAACGAATATCATAAAGACAGACCATTTCGTAAGAGTCACTGAGGAGGTGTTAGAGGGTGGAGATATTTTATAAAGTACTGAAGAGTGTTTAATGGAGCGCTTATTACTCTTATATGAGGTTTTCTATTCCTAAAAAGTAAAGGGTAGCATGACAAAACACTACCCTTTTACCTACTTTTAGCGTCACTTTTAGGGAGGAAAATTTGTGACCATATTTTCCTACAAAATTATCTTGCTACGTCATACTGCTAAAATTACAGAAAGTCGGTGCATAATTTGCACTGCTGTTATATTTAGTTATATAACCTTCAACATAGACACTAACCCTATCTGATTGCGGAAGTACAACTTAACGCCAGTCTTTAGGAGAAAAAGGGCTATAACTCAGTAGGTCTTATCGTCTGTAACGATAATACTTGGATAAGCATTTGAGTTACAACGAAATATGCAAAAACCAAAGTGTTCATGTTGTTTGATAGAAATAAAGTGAGGCGATAACCAAAAAAATATAAACAAAAAAGTAATATCTAAATTGATAGAGCATTCGTTTGTCGCTTTTAAGACGATGTATTTTTATTTTCATATCTGAATTTTCCTATGTTACTAGTAAATATACGATACATTAGTGTTTCCAGATGAATTTATTTGCGTCGCCTCCGTTATGTTGTGTAAAAATAGTATTTATGTTTATCCCTAGACTAAAAACTGTCACAGTCTCTGTAATTTTTGTCTTATTAACATCTTGTTTGTGGTTTGTTACAGATTTTGTTGGTTACGGAAACTTAGTCTTACAAGAAAATGGACTATATTTCGGCATAGTCATGTTTGTTCTATTAGTTTTCAGTTATGTGATAGAAAGTAAGGTAACAAAACTAATTATAAGACTGATTAAATTGTCTAGTATAATGAAACGACTCTAAAAATGATAAAACTACTTACCATTATTATTGCTGTATTTTCTTTCTACATGGCTTTGTCCTTCTTTCTCTCTAAAAGAAACAAGGACAATGTTGTAGATATGGAGGATTATCGAAACTCATCTAAATCATTCATACATATGTTACCGTTTATTGTGGTTGGTATCGCTTTGACTGCTATAGCCTTATTTTTTCTATCCAGATTAGGCATCAATGTGGGAGGACTTATCCAAAGATTACTATCATTTCTTCCTTTGATAAGAGGTTTTCTATCCTTTTGATTAAGCTGCTGTGCTGTGATTATGGGGGGCATGGTGGTATCCTAGAATTTGTTTTCATATTCTGCTTTTCAAAGAAACAATTTTTTTCATAGCTTTCTCCTATTGAGATTACAATTTGCCATAAAAAAAGGACAGCGCAAAGGCTGTCCAAGTTTAGGAAGAAAATATGAATGTCGCTAATAACGACTATATCTTACTAAGTTTAGTTTTAGATGATTTATTGTCCCTATTGTGTTTAAATTGTGATTCTTCAATTATTAAAACAGTGGTCTAAAAAAATGCCTTAGGTGAAAAAATGAATAATATGAAACATAATTATAGCGGTGGCTGCCACTGTGGTGATGTGAAATTTGTTATTGGAGGAAAGCCAGTCTGGAAAGTGAACTGCTATTGTAATTGGTGTCAGACTACTAGTGGAGGTCCGTTTAGAAGTTTTGTTTTATTTGATGAAGAAAATATAGAATTCATTGGACGAGAACCTACATCATATGAGGACAAAAATACGACCCATGGAAGACCAATGATTAATCAGTTTTGCAGTAACTGTGGGACATTAATAGGTATAAAAGTACCAAGTATGAGAGAGAGACACATAGCTATCGGTGCTTTAGACCAAAGGAAACAAATAGAGATAGATTGTAATATTTGGGGTAAAGAAGCTCTAAATTTTATTGCTTTTCCAGATAATGCAGATGTTTACAAAACTGGATACTGGAATGGTACTGGAGAAAAAATGTAATACGTTATTCGAATACATCATCTTTTAAAAAACTAGTTCATCCAGACATGTGCGTAATTATTCAAAATCTTTTTTGACATTGGTTTCAACATTAAGAATTTTTTTCAAGAAGAATATTTACTCTTTACTTGCGTAAAAGTTTGCTTCTTTCTCTAAAATCTTAAAAAATTTAGTCGACACAGCGGTGGCACCAACAATCTCACCTTGATGTAATTCAACTTTTAAATCTTGATTTCTCATAGATTGTATTATCGGGCCAGCAAGATTTTCATCATCCCTCTTAAAAATATCATAATCTGGAAAAATTAATATTAATGTGGCTGTAATATCAGAATTACTCATAATAAATTTCATAAGAGTTCCGTTACCAATACCCTGTTCATCAGCCTTAGTGTCAGTATAATTTACAAACATGTCTTTAGACATCGAGTCTTTAAAAGTAATTTTGATTGTTCTTACATACATTTTCTAGCCCTATAAAAAAATATGTACTTCTTTATACTATAAGTTAAAAATAAAATTAAAAACTCTAATTTTTAATTTTATTTTTTAAGCCTATAAAATAAGCATTGAGGATATTATTCTAATTTTTATCCAGAAATTTTTAATTACCATGGCAGCCGAGAGCGTGTTGATATGATACAAATTTCCAGACAATTTGGTGACGCAAATGAGGGAAACACAGGAGAGCATTACTCTCATTATCATCCTGATTGCATGGGACAAGCGAGCGACCATACCAGTCGGATGTTGATAAATTTCCTAGAACGGTAGTCAATGCCAAAAAACTCAGAAAAAAATAGGAAAAATAAAGTAACACATTAAAATAATTTATATTTTTTGGCGGAGGGGAAGAACTCCGAATATCCATTTAACCTATTATTTTATTGATATTTTTTTACTTATCAAGAATTCTACCCTACATTTTACCCCAAAAATTTTATTGAAAAATGTAATCTTTAAGTCTGGTGTATTTTCGTTTGAGGGTTACTAAACCAGTTTGATAATCAGCTTAAGTTTTTTTAATTTGGGTGGTTGTCCATGTACAGTGGATCTGTGACCACGGACTACTGGCGGTTGATGGATTGGCAAAGTTAGAGGAATGTAGTTTTGTTAAGAGTGGAATTTAGAGCCAATGATAAATTTTTGAAACTCGAGAATATGACTGGTTAAGGTTCGTTTGATTTTTATTAATATATGAACAACAAAAACAATGACCCGATGACAAACAGTATAAGAATCCACTTTCCAAATGCATTGACCATTTCATTATGCTGAAATAATGTCAGTAATAATAAAGGCTTCTGAAAATATTGTAATTTAAAGCCATTGCCAATGCAAAAAAAGCTTATTTAATCCTGAGGCGATATGAATACAAGTCAATATGAAGAAACAGACCTCACCTTAAAAAATGCAAGTTTGGAAAAAATTGCAGCAACAGCAAGTGCAGTATTTTTTAGAAATAAACAAGAAAAGAAAAATCTTTCAATCAAAGACGTATCTGGAAATAGCGGCGCCAAAACATTTATATGTTTTGATGATGAAGTACCAAAGTGCATAGTTAAGGTCAAAGGTGATGACAGTATTATAAGCTCACATCCAAATACTGAAAAACGTGTTGTATTAGCTACAGAAGTTCTGCGCAAACATAGCATCGCTCCATCTATATTAATGCGCGGAGCTGATTTTCACATAGAGAAATCAAGTGGTATTTCGGTGATGGATGATTTTTTTCACTTTAATTCAGAATTGGCGCCACCTGAAAAAATTGCGAAGCTGTTAGCAAAACTTCATTCTGTGCCTACTGAATGGTACACAGACTTAAAAAGGGAGTTTCTTAATCGAGATACGCGATTAAAATCAATTCTAGAATCTATGCCATCATACGCTCCTTGTTGGTGTTTGCCGTGGTCTGCCTATGACACTGGTATGCCGATATTAGGTGTCGGGAATCCTGATCTGAAATCGGCAAAAAGAGTTCTCAAGTTGATGGTTGAAACTGGCGTTTATAAAAAAGTAATGCAATGCCAAGATTTTTTGCCTTTATCCAATCCCGCAAGACGAGAAGTTGTTATTCACAATGACTTTAAACCTGATAACGTTCTTTACGATCCTGAAACCAAAGAACTTTCATTGATAGATTATGATTTGGTTCAAGTTGGGCCTGCCATAATGGATTTTGGACTCCCATATATGATGTGGCTTGGATCAAGATTTACAAACTTTGATTATAGAAAAGACTTTATTAAAATATATCTTAAAGAAGCAAATCTTCCCTTTGATCAGGGTAGCGTGGAAGATATGATGCTAGATTGTGAAATAAATACTGTCGTGGCGTTTCCAGGTTTATTGTCAAATGTTTACGATGCTGAGGTACCATTGTTGAGAGGAATAGAGCATCCAACTGCAAAAGCAGGAGTGATAGGGAGTAATTCCGGTGCCTCTCCGACAGGGCTAGACTTGGTAGATTTGCTAGCTGATGCCGTAAAAAAAGTTCGCAAAGATGAAGGTTTAAAATATTCAAGTATAAAAAATGGTTTTGTTCTTACTATGTTTGAGCAGGAAGGATTTGGGTCAGGTTTATTAAATTCCTGGCTAAAAGAAATGCAAAAAAACAAGATGCTCCGTCTTTTTGGAATTGCTGAAAATGACGGTGGTCCCTTGTTTGTCTCAGAACATGCAAAACAAAATAACAAATAAATTTCTTTAAAACATTTTTTCGATAAGCATTTTAAGTTGGGGCGTGGGTCTATGTACCGTTGAACTTTGACCACAAACGCGCAGAGTTGACGGATTGGTAGCCTTTACAGGGTGTGTTTTTGTTTACAATTTTTTTAAATTATTGCAAGTAAAGTATAAGTTAGATGAAAGTGAAGAATTTAATCAGGTTTTACTATTTTTTCGTTTTTTAAACTCTATTATTGCGAAAGTAATTAATACTAGTAACGTTAAAAATAATATTGTGGCTGCAATTGGTCTTTGTAGTATGGCCATTAAATTACCATCCACCATTACCAGACCTCTTCTTAGTGATTCTTCTAATATTTTTGCTAAAACAAATGCAAGTAACATTGGTGCTAATGCTATGTCTAACTTTCGAAAAATGTAACCGATTACACCGAAGACAAACATTACAGCCAAGTCAAAACTGCTGGTTTTTACTGAATATGTGCCAACCACGCAAAAAGCTACGATTAACGAGTATAATAGTGCAGGAGGTATAGTTAATATTTTCATCCACCACCTCAAAGTCAGGCGTCCAAAAATATAAAGCGCAAATGTGGCAAAAAGGACTGACATAAAAAGCCCATATATCACTTCTCTATGCTCAACTATTAAAAATGGACCAGGTTGAAGACCTTGAGCGATCAATGCACTCATTAAAATCGCTGTTACGATATCACCAGGGATACCAAAAACTAGCATAGGGATCATAGCCGCACCACAAACGGCATTGTTTGCGGCCTCAGGTGCGAGCACGCCATCAAGTGAGCCTTTTCCAAAATTTTCCGGTTTTTTTGAAGCCCTTTTTGCCAAGCCATAGGCAACCCACGGAGATGTCTCTGACCCGATCCCTGGAAGAGCACCTATGAACGTGCCGATCATAGAGGATCGAATAATTGTTCTTAAATGCTTTGATACCAGACTTATATTTTCCTTTATACTCGAGAGATATACGTCTTTACTAAAATTTTTTGCTTTTTCAATTGGACCAAATTTTTCAATTTGAATGAGAACCTCTGTTATTCCGAAAAGACCTGTAACAAGTGCTATTACATTTAGACCTCCCTGAAGCTCTAAAAGTCCAAAAGTTAATCTAGGCGTGCCACCCAATGGGTCTGTTCCAATTAATGCAAATAACAATCCCATAGTGGCTGCTAATACCCCTTTCGCAAGAGAAGGTCCAGACACATAACAAATCATAGTTAATGAAAACAATATTAAGGAAAAGAATTCCAACGGACCAAATTTTATAGCAATTAGAGCTAGAGCCGGCGCACCAAAAATTAAGGCAACTGTGCCAAAAAAATCTCCTACAAGCGAGGCGTGTAAAGCACCTAATATAGCATCTCCTGCCTTACCTTTTTTTCTCATTTCATAACCATCAAGAAGTGTGGCGGCATTGGCTGCTGTTCCTGGTGTGCCAATTAGTATAGCAGAGACAGAGCCGCCAAAAGTTCCTCCTTTAAATAATCCAATTAAAAATGGTATTCCTACCAAGGGATCTACAAAAAATGTAAACGGCGATAAAAGTGCCATTCCCATCGTTGCACTTAATCCAGGTATAGCTCCAATCATTAATCCAACAATTGTGCCGAGAGAGATAGCTATTAAGGTTTGCCAATTGAAAACTAATATTGCGGCTGATAGAAGATCTTCTAACATATCTTTCCTCTAAAAAAGTAAACCTTGAGGCAAATTTACATGTAATCCGTAACGAAAAATTAAGCGCAATAACAATGACACTGCTACAGCAACTCCAAAGCTAATAGGGATATTTTTATAGCCACCAAAGTAGCTCATTAAACTCACAAATATAACAGTGGAGACAACAAATCCAAAAAACAAAACCGATAACAAATAGATAAAAATGCCTAAAAGCCCAAGTATGACTTTTAGATACTCTATTCTTTTCGTGGTTACTGCAGGTAGATCTATTCTTCGTAACGGGATAGTTATTAACAGATTTAGAGCGCTCAGACACACAAAGACCGAGGCTAGCCTTGGAAAAAATACTGGCTCCAAAGCTACATCAGTAGTCCCCGGTATAGAAAAAGCCCAACCTCTTACCAAGGTTGGAGAGTATATAAATAGCATTACACCCGCAATTAAAACTATAATTGCGAGTGTAAATTCAAGTTTTTGACCTTGTGACATGATTTGTATCAATAACGCTAATTTGCGAGAGCGGCTTTCAATAGCTCTCCAGCATTACTCCAATCATTCTCGTAAGCCTCTGCAAACTCATCCACAACAAATGTTGTTGGATCCTGCAGCGTAAGTTCAAAAGCCTTAAGCAAAGCCGGATCCTCTTTTATTTCATTCATTGCGTTTTGTAAAACGCTTACCATATCAGCTGGTAGACCAGGCGGACCGTAAATCGCGACAGAAGAGCCAGCTACTACGTTGTAACCAAGTTCTTTCATCGTTGGAACATCTGGGAATTGAGCTAATCTAGAATTTGAGGCAACAGCTAATGGGATTAATTCACCGGCCTTTACATAACCCTCAATCTCTCCAGCATCGTCATAAAATAAGTCACCTTCACCTGCAAGTATAGCCCGCATCTTTGGTCCGCCACCACCATGTGGGTTCCATTTAAAATTACTTGGTGAAATTCCAGCCTCTTTTAAAAGTAAAAGCCATCCATAGTGATCGGATGTCGCAATATCTGAGATTTCTATAGCCATCTTGCCGTCAGATGCTTTCGCAGCAGAGATAAAATCATCCATAGACTTATAACCTGAATTAGCTCCTGCAGTCATTATCCAAGGAACAAACGATACCTGAGCAATCGGAGTAAAGTCCTTAGCCCCAAGATCCAAACCTTGGGCTATTGGTGCAATAATAGCGCCTCCATTATCACATATAGCTAGCTCATAGCCATCTGGGGATGCTGCTTTTATGTACTGCATAGCAACAGTGCCTGAACCTCCAGTTTTATATTGAGGAAGTAATGATTGTCCTAGGTATTTGGATGCAACTCTCTCAACCATTCTTAAGTTTCTATCAACTCCTCCACCAGGTGGATAACAGGCTGCAATACTGATTGGCCTATCTGGGTAATCTCCTGCGTTTGCAGAAAATATTGGTAAAAAAGTTGACAAAAGAAATGGAACGAATGCAATTAAACTTAATTTTTTCATTTTTAATTCTCCATTTTACTAATTATGTTAACCCTCTTTTGTTTTACAAAAAGCTGTATAACTAAAATTAAGTCTCAAAGTTTATGAAGAGTCAAATCTTAGAGGCAATAGCCTCTATCTGTATTCTAGCATGTTCAGTTGGACCAGGATTTGGTATTATAATGCACTCTAACGCCGGAAAGTTCTCTTTTAGTACCAAACTATTGAAAATTTTCTGAAAAATTTCGAGATCTTTCTCGTCTTTTAAGTAAACTGATATCTTCAACAAGTTGTCAATTGAGGACCCTGCTTTTTTTGAAATCTCAGAAATAATATTTAAAGCGTACCATGTTTGACCCACCAATTCCGAATCGACAGTAAATAATTGTGTGATAGTATCTGGAAAATTTATTTCTATAGAATTTTGTTCGCTAGTGAACACAGTCCCATCTTCCTTTAAACCACATATACCAGAAAGAAATATTAAATTGTCTGTTATAGTTGCTGCTGGAGCATTGAATGGTGGCTTAACAGGCCACTCAACTCTTTTTATTTTTGATTTATTAAGTGTTTTAACTGCTGTTAATTCAATCTCAATTAAACATCCTCTGTGTCCGACTTCAGAGAATCCTATGACAGTGAGCGCAGGACCATTTTCGGGAAAAAAGTGGGTATGGATCCTATGAAATACAGGAAAGTCTCGAATATCTGTAAGATAAACGGTTGAGTTAATAGTATCTGAAAGTTTCACATCATGATTTTCTAAAGTTCTTTTTAGTTCGTTATAGGTATACCAAGCCTGAGCAGCGATAGGACCATCGCGGCTATCTGGGTGGCTTCTTCCTGTAGCTAGAAATCTTCCCTCTACCGGGATATCATTAAAACTAGTAACTACCGGCATACCCTCAGTTGATGTTTTTATCGGAATGTGCCCAGCGGTAAAAACAAGGTCCCCTGTTTTTACTGCTTGAGAATAAAAACCTGCCGATGGAAGTTTCTTGTTATCTAACTTTGCAATGACTTCCCTTTGGGGATAAAGTGAGCTCTCATTTGGACATACTGCAATTGCATCTAAACCAATTGACCCCTCTCGATCTCCGAATACATATTCAACTCCTAATCCAGAACTTGGAGCAGGCACTGTTTGTACTTTTTTTCTTATATTTTCAGAAGCTGGAAAAAATCTTTTATCTCTTTGCCACATATGTTGTCGTAATATTTGTGTGCTATCACTGCCGCAAAGCTCTAACAAATCCTGGAGTGCTGCGTGCGTATGAGCTGCGTCGTAGCATACTTTTCCTTCAAATTCGTCAACAAGGCTGAACCTTTGCTCTTTTTCTCTATACTCTTGCGGTATCCCTGAGAAATTTCTATCTTTTTGTTTTTTTGGCTTAGAACGAACACCTGATGTAAATACCAAGCCATTAGCCTTTACCGCATTTGGAAAACCCAAGAAACCCTGTTGATTTTTATCAGTGAAAATTTGCACTTTGGTCATATCCACCTCGCATCTCAAAAATAAATATAACAAAGAATATGACATAAAAGTTGTTTATCTCAAAACTTTTGTCATTCTCCTTGATACCCAACATTTAAAAACTACGTGTGAACATGAAAAATATACCTTTGAATGGCCCCTGTTATGAGCGAAGAAATAAAAGAACCGCAAGACATAATCCAAGTCTACATACACCTTACAAAAGATGTGCTTCCATCGATAGCTAAAAAGAAGAGTTCAGATTGGCCAGTGTATGAAGACCACTGTTTTCAGCGAATTGTATTAGATACAATATGTGGGGGTGTTTGGTATGAGCATCTAAAACGCCCTGCTTACAAGCATCTCACAATTGAACAAGCAAAACTTGCGGTTGAGCTTTGCGAAGATATCATAAATGGTAAGGCAAACCTAAACCAACTAAATCAACAATCATTGAGTTGGCGTGGGAAGCTATAAGCTGTAAACTAAAATTCTTTTCTTATGCTTAGCACATTTTGGAATATAATAATAATTCTTAAGCGTTTATATCATTCTTTTTCCAAAACTGAATTTCATTTAACCACTCTTCATCCCCATTAAAAGAGACAATACCTTCGATAATTGTTTCGAGGTAATTTTTCCGCGGGCTTCCTAATTCACTGTTAGTCGCAATATATACCAAAGATTCTAAATTCTCGTCTCCTACTGAAATATCGCACCTTTCTTTCGTATACAGGTTAGACGAGACACCCTCGTATATGTCTAACTCTTTCTCATCTGATTTACTTATTTGCCATAGCACGCCTCTAACTACTAACCCAGAAACTGGAATGATAGTCGCAACTCCCATTGAGTTGATAACGAACCTGAAGTTTCTGACATAAGCTATAGCAACTGGTAATGCGTCATTGCATCTGAACGCCATTTGCTCTTGGTTAATGTTAGAACCATATGCAAAATAAAATCTAACATTTTCCTCTGGTTTATTTAGCCAATAACTGTCTATTTTTTCTTTATTTGTTTTCATTAAATGGACTCATTATACTCGAGATTTCTATTAAATATTCATTTGTTTTCACATATCATATTTTGATATGATTCTATTATATTTACCTCTATTAATTGTATGATGACTAGACATCGCGGCCAATATAAACCAGGGCATGAAAGTCCCTATGAACTCAGTCGATCACGTATCGAAAACTTTGTTCGCTGCCCTGCTTGTTTTTATATGCAGCAAGTCCTGAAAATTGAGTTTCCATCTATTCCTGGCTTTAATATCAATGAAGCAACTGACATTCTCCTAAAAAGAGATTTTGATAAATATCGAGGACAATCAGAAACCCATCCCTTCTTAATACATATGGGGATGGAGCATCTTGTTCCATTTGAGCACGAGCATTTTGAGCTTTGGACACAAAGCCTGCATTTCGGTGCAACGAACCGAATGAATACGGTTCATGAACCAACGCACTTGTTGGTCGGTGGTGGACTAGATGATGTGTGGCTTAACACGAAAACTAACCAGCTTCATATCGTTGATTATAAAAGCACCTCTCAAAAATCAAGGGGCAAAGAGATTACCCTGGAAGACTCATGGAAGGCTGCATACAAAAGACAAATGGACCTGTATGTTTGGGTAATGCGTCAAAAAGGCTTTGACGTCAGTGATGAAGGATATTTCTTATATTGTGACGGAGACCGTTTCAGTGACTATGATTTTTTAGGAACCCAAAATGCTGTAATGAAATTCAAAATGTCTCTCCTCCCTTATACAGTTGACACAACTTGGATTGAGCCAACGCTCTTAAATGTCAAGGAATGCTTAAATGGTCCGCGATGCCCGGACCATGATCCTGATTGTGAACATGGGCATTTTCTAAAACAAGTTTTATCTTAGAACAAATATCATTTAGATTATTTCTCCAAAAAAACAAAAATCCTATTTTTATTTCCAATCGTATTTACAACAGGAAATCAATATTCTTAGAGGTTCCCTAAAGTAGTGCTTACCTTACAGTATTCTGAATTTAAAAGAGATTGGCTTGCAAATGTGCGTGGAGACATATTGGCTGGCCTTGTAGTTGCCCTTGCTCTTATCCCTGAAGCGATAGCATTTTCAATAATTGCTGGAGTGGACCCAAAAGTTGGGCTATATGCATCATTTTCAATTGCTGTAATAAGTGCTTTTACTGGAGGTCGGCCAGGAATGATATCTGCTGCAACTGCAGCAACAGCTGTATTAATGGTTACACTCGTTAAAGCTTACGGGCTCCAATATTTGCTTGCAACAACTGTCTTAGCTGGCCTAATGCAAATTATCGCTGGATTACTTCGTTTTGGAAATCTAATGCGGTTTGTATCCAAGTCTGTTTTAACAGGATTTGTTAACGCGTTAGCTATTTTAATATTTCTTGCTCAAATTCCTGAATTAATTGGGGTCCCAATCCTCACTTATGGCATGGTAATTTTTGGCTTACTTATCATTTATCTTTTACCAAAGGTAACGAAAACTATACCATCACCACTCATTTGTATTCTGGTTTTAACTTTAGTTTGTCAAGGCTTCGGATTGGACCTTCGAACGGTCTCAGATATGGGGTCTCTTCCTAATAGTTTGCCAATATTTTTATTACCAGAAATTCCGCTGAATTTCGAAACCTTGTCAATTATAACACCACCAGCAATAGCAATTGCAACTGTGGGTCTACTGGAATCACTTATGACTGCCTCTGTTGTGGACGAACTCACTGACACAGGCAGTAGTAAAAATCGTGAATGTATAGGTCAGGGTATATCTAACTTTTTTACAGGGTTTATCGGCGGGATGGCTGGTTGTGCAATGATAGGACAATCGGTAATTAATATAAAATCTGGTGGAAGAGGCAGGCTGTCAACTCTTTGTGCGGGGGTATTTCTCTTAATCTTATGTGTTGGACTTGGTGATTGGGTTGGAATGATTCCAATGGCAGCACTAATTGCAATAATGATCATGGTTTCAATCGGAACATTCAGCTGGCAATCTATTGCAGATCTTAAAAAACATCCTCGTAGTTCTTCTATTGTTATGTTAGCCACTGTAGTGACTGTAGTCACAACTCATAATTTAGCTTTTGGAGTACTAGTTGGAGTTTTACTATCAGGAATATTCTTTGCCGGAAAAATTTCACAAATATTTCGTTTATCATCTGTATCAACAACCGATGGTAGAGCAAGAACTTACATAGTTGAAGGTCAGGTCTTTTTTGCATCTGCAGAGAAATTTTTAAATTCTTTTGATTTTCAGGAAGCACTTGAGACAGTGACTATAGATCTTACAAAAGCCCACATTTGGGATATTTCCAGCGTAGCAGCACTTGATACTGTAATTTTAAAGTTTCAACGAGAAGGCGCTGAGGTTAAACTTGTTGGGTTGAATAAGGCTAGTGAAACAATCGTCGATGAATTAACTGTTTACGATAAGTCCGGTGGGCTTAAGAGACTTATTTCAAAATAAAAAGGTTTTAAAAACATGGAAAGAATGCTGGCATTTGTTGATGGTTCTATTTATAGCGAAAGTGTTTGTGATCACACGATATGGATAGCTCAAAAAAATCGTTCAAAAGTATCTATTTTTAATGTGATTGATGTTACCGAAACAAGCCATAATGCCGCAAATTTTTCTGGAAATCTTATTGCTGAAGCTCGCAGCACACTCCTATCTGAGCTTGCTGAATTAGACAATAAAAGAGCTAAGCTGGCTCAAAAAAAAGGAAGATTAATTTTGGAGAATTTTGAAGCCCGTTTAATAGCAGGTGGTTTGAAAAATATAGATACCCATCTCAGAAACGGAGACTTCGTTGATACTGTGACTGAATTTCAAAAAGAGGCCGATATCTTAATCATCGGAAAAAGAGGAGAGGCAGCCAACTTTGCCAAACTACACCTTGGTTCAAATCTTGAAAGACTAATTAGGGCAGCAAATAAGCCAGTTCTGGTTGCAGCCCGAAATTTCAAACCAATTAAAAGAGTGCTCATAGGATTTGACGGAGGGAAAAGTGCTATTAGGGCAGTAGAACATGTTTCAAATCACGACTTATTTAAAGACCTCGAATGTCATCTTTTATCTGCTGGAAGAATTGACATCAATCGAAAGAGGAAGTTAGAGGCTGCTGAAAGGTTGCTTACGGAAAAAGGTCGCAAAACTAAAACTTTTAAAACCGCAGGGGATGCTGAAACGGTAATAAGTGATCACGTAGAGCAGCATAATATAGACCTATTGGTCGTGGGAGCTTATGGACACTCGAGAATACGAAATCTAATGATAGGGTCAACAACCACGCAAATGATAAGGTCTTGCCTGATTCCAGTTTTATTATTTCGCTAGTTAACTGAACAAAGCCTTATTTATTTTTTAATTTTTTTAGTGTTAATTTTTCTCGATTTTATAAACTTAGGCATTTTAGATATAACGGGATATAACTTATGTTCTGGACCGATAGATACGGGGCTTGCAATGAACCGGACGCGAAATGATACTGAAGATAGTGAATTTTTTCTAGACCTATTGAAGGACCAGGTTGTGTTTTTTTATGCACTAACAAATGTGATAATCGAAACCTACAAAAAAGCTCGAAAAAATTATAATGCAGAAGAATGCATGAATTCTAGCAAAGAGAAAGAGGCAGGCTAATACTATTTAAGTAGTGGGTAGCCACATTTTACCCCACATTTTACCCTACATTTTGTCTTAGATTCTACAGGACAGCATCGGACGAGTCCAGCACTTATTATCCCATAATATCCTGATTTTATTGAGATATTTTCGATTTAAAGATGGTAAAAGATGGCACTAATAGGGGTAGTGTGGTGGAGGGGAAGGGATTAAAAGTGAATAAAATCAATGACTTACAATCCATTGCCTGATGAGTGCCTGATTACACTGGAATAGCAAGCATATGAAGCCTGTTTGAATACCTCTGCGCCCTGTTCGGGGTTTGCATCGCCCATCTAGAATCCAATATCTCGGTTGCACATTTATCCCACGCACCTTCTTTGGCATACTGAATAGACTTTTTAAATTTAGAAAAACGCGGACGACCTAATTGAAATATCATCCCAGCGAATACATGATGGGCTATCTCAGGCATATCATCGAAGTTTCCAAAATTAGATAACAATGGAGATAATTAGAAAAATCCTTATACGTGATATCTTGTCAAAAGAGATTGGAAAACCATATTGCACTATTTATTTAAAGACTAATGAACATACTAAAGGGATGTAAAGATAACTTACCTTTTTTTTTTAAAAAAATTTCTTTATCATAAAAGTTTATAAAAAAAGGACAGCAGTATGGAAAATTTGGATGAAGCTCTTGTTGAAGGCAATGATGGAAAAAACAATATTTCCTCTAGCTTTATGAGCTTTCGTTTCACAGGAAATGCTCGTGAGTATTTTGGAATTTGGATTGTTAATTTGATATTATCAATCATCACTCTTGGGATTTATAGTGCATGGGCAAAAGTCAGAAGAGAGACCTATTTCAAAAATAATACTAAAGTATATAATGCAGCGTTTGGTTATCATGCAAGCGGCAGGCAGATTCTTAAAGGGAGAATCATTGCATTCATCATGTTGGTGTTTGTTGCCATTTTTACGACTGTAGAACCAATATCTTCAGTGATTTTATATCCAGCGTTGTTTTTTCTACTACCATGGATTTTAAATAATTCCATTCGTTTCTCAGCGAGAATGACTTCTTACAGAAATATTCGTTTTAATTGGAAAGGAACGTATTGGCGCACATTTTGGTACTTGGTTATAGCTCCAATATTTAGCTTATTTTCCTTAGGACTATTAACACCGCTAATATCCAAATCATATTATCAATATTTCGCAAGGTCTCACACGTTTGGAACAACTAGTTTTATTGCAAAACCAAAAGTTGGTGATTTTTATTTAGCATATATTTTAGCGGGTGTTCTACCAACAGTATTACTTGGGTCAGCAACATACTTTATTTTTTTCATTGCTGGTTTTAGCTACTTATCTAATGCTATTTGGGTTACTGTTCCAGTAATGATATATGCTTTTATTTTTTCAATGACATTTTTTTATTCAGCCATGTGCAGAAATTTAATGGTAAGGTCATTAAAGATTGAAGGTATTTTAGATTTTGAATCACAAATAAACCCAGTAAAATTCGCCTGGATTCTGATTTCAAATCTTGTTTTATCCATTCTATCTTTAGGATTGTTAGTTCCTTGGTCAAAAGTTCGAAGCTATAAGTATTTATCTTCAGTTACTATGGTCAACGCTGTTGGAGATATCGATAATTTTATTGATGAAGCAGTATCTAATCAATCGTCACTTGCTGAGGGAATATCAGATTTAGAGGGGGTAGAGGTTTCAGTTTAACATGAGATTATCTGGCATTTTCTTTGAACCATTATCTTCAAAAAAATTAATTGGCGAAATAAAAATAGCAGATAAAAGGGGAACTATATTTTCTGAAGGAAATCTAATTTGTAACGACATAGGTATAGAAACCTATCAAAACAAAACAGATATTTATTTACAAAATGGTATTTTATTTACCCTTGATTATCCCCTTACGAATGAGCAAGAGAAACTTATTTCAGGTAAAATTACACGAGGCATTTCTTGGCTAGAAAAGTTTTCAATATTTAAGGCTTTTTTGCTCGGACTTTTTTTAATTTCTTCACTTTTGATTTTTCGTTACTCACTTAATATAATAGTTCCTGCGATAGTTTATGTTTTTCCTCCGTTATTGGAAAAAGAAATAGGACAAAATACATACGAGGCACTCAAACTTGCGGTTTTCGAAGATAGCGAGCTTAAAGAAATTAGAATTAAGAATTTACAAGAAAAGGCCTCTGGAATTGCTATATCAAACGGATTTGAAAGCCCACAGATATTCTTCCACAAGTCAGACCTTTTGGGTGCTAATGCCTTGGCATTTCCAGGTGGTCCAGTTGTTGTCACAGATGAGTTGGTCCTTTTGCTCCAACAAGATGACCTAATTTTAAGTGTGATTGCTCATGAATTTGCCCATATTCAAGAGAGACATTCGTTACAACATATAGTCGAAATGATAGGAATCGGAGCAATGACCTCAGTCATGTTAGGTGCAAACGATACATTATTAGAAGAGGCCTCAGTTGTAGCTTTAAATATTTGGTCAAGTAAAAAGAGTAGGAATTTTGAAAAACAGGCAGATATACTTGGATTACAATATCTTGAAACAGCAAATTTCGACAGTTCGGTATTTAGTCTTGCGATTGAAAAACTTACAGATGAATTATGCCATTCAAAAGGGTTTAGTAATTGGCAGGAGTGTAGTGATAACTCTGAAAATAGATGGTTCTCTTCGCATCCTTCACATAGGGAAAGATTAAAATATTTATCGAAATGATATTCACTTATTAAAAATCAGACAAAAAATAATAAACTCATTCCCAGTGATGCAATGAAGATTCACGAAATACATTTAAATAAATCTCTAAATTTATACTTACAGCCTGTTCGCAAATTGCTAGAAAGTTTTTGTCACAAAAATAATACTTTCTAGAATTTTTGTTGATAAAACTAATTGCCCCCATATCAATACATTCTCTTATTACTTTATGCATGTGCTGGCGAGAAAAACCACTCTCTCTTGTAAGGTTTGACATAGTCAATAACCTTTTTTCTAAATGAGCCAGATATAAAATTCTTCCTAAAAGAAGACCCGAATGCGAGCCACAAAAATACCTTATTATCTCATTATCTGATTTTCGTGTCAGAGCTCGTCTCGTTTTATGCAAATTTATTTGGGCTCGCATTAGTTCTTTTATAAGCTCATACTTGTTGTCTAAATTAATTTTTTTAGGGGGTGCTTGAGCCCAGTCTGTTTCCCCGATTATGTGTTCATCCCCATGTTTCTCATACCGCTGCATCACTTTCTCCTAAAATTCTTAGTCTGTATTAGCAAGATTCATTACAGTAATTTTGTAATTGCGATGTTTCTAATGTTTATTCGAAAAGTATTACTATACCATTACAACTTTAGGTGAGCTGCAGGGGAAGTGCTTATTTGTTTTCACAGTGATGCAAATTATGAGTGATTTTGGCTTCAATAGTGAAGAGTATTCAAAAATTTTACATGGGGTTTGGAATATTTCTACTCTGCATTAATTGAATTTCTATGGCATCCCGTTGGGGGTTAAAAGTGAATGACAACATTTGCTTAAAAGGTATTGTTACCAACAGCGTTACCTAAACTGGAATAGCAAGCGATGCAAGCCTGTTCGAATACCTTTTTGCCCCGTATTATTGTACTTACTTGCCAAACGTATACTGTTCATCATTCCAGTATATTCTTGTGCCATAATATTCATACTTAGCATCATCGGTCATTAAGATTGCATCAGCTATTTCTTTAGGAAACTCTAAACTCTTCCATCCATTCTCAGCTATATTATAAAACTCTTCTGAAATAGCATCTTCCATCCTCTCAAAGAATAAATCCATTAGGACTTCTTCTTCTGCTTCTTCTGGGTTAAGTATCTCGATATCTTCGTAACTAATTGGCTCACCAGTATCAAAATCTTCCAAAGACATATTTATTGATACATAAATGGTATTTTCATCCTCTGCATGAAAACCAAAACCAAGACCAATCTCAGATGCTCTTGGTGTCCATTTTGCCAAATGGGTCTCTCTTACAAGGTCTTCAAACGGATAGAAGTTTTCCTGATTCTCTTCCATAAATTCGTCTAAAAAATCTTCTAAAGAAGTCATTTCTGCTAATCCTTTTGCAATTTCATTATTTGTTTGGTTTGGTTTGGAACTATTGCTTGTTTGCTTGATTTTCTTTTTTAACTGTTGTTCTTCTTTTTGTTCGTTTTTTTTCAGTTTCTTTGTAAGAAAAACAGCCGGAGCATAAAAAATTACACCCAAAATTACTAAAATTAAAATATCCAGTTGACTTGAATATGTTTCAACCCACCAATGATAAAAGGCCAGACACCAAAATAAAATACCAATTAATGTAAGAGCGTTTGTTAAAAAACTCATCAAAGTTAAGCCTCTTAGGTCTAACCACTTACTTAAAACTATTATTATGTGACTAAAAATTATAGAGGAGTCAATGTGTAAAGTAGTTGGATAACAATAGTTAAAATAAAAAAAGACAGCGCTAAGGCTTTCCTTTATTTAAAAATCGCTAAAGAGCATTTGGCTTGCTACCACCATAATTTCATGGGTCAAGCAAGCGACCATTCCAGTCGGATACTGCAGAATTTCCTGAAACAGTACCCAGTGCCTAAAAAATCAGAAAAAATACTGTTAGCCGTTAAAATTATTTAATTTCTTTGGAACTCTCTAGGTGATTAAGAGTAAATAAATTCAATAAATTAGAGGCTTTTCCTGAAGAATTCCCGATAAGATAGGACCAGCAAAATGCGATAAGCTAATAGACCTACGACTACACTCTTACCTTTTTTGTCCGTTTGTTGCACACCTTACAAAAAGGATTAGCACCACCATGTCTACAGTTACCATTACTACATCCAAGAGTGAGACAATTTTCACATCTGATTGCCTGTCCACCATCACCCCTATTACAAGCAGGACAAGGTCTGCTTGGTTGCCAATTAACCATGACTTTCTCCTAAACAATTAAGTAAGTATAAAGACTAATGACAAATGAAAGTGGGATAAAAGTCAAACAAAAGTTGGGAAGATGTACCGAACAACTGTGAGTGCTTCAGCCTCTTTCAAGTAGATTTATCTAGAAACACTGACACCTTCATAGTACACAACTCACATGCTCACCCAAAAACCCTTTCAGTGAGTTATACACACTATGCTTAATACAGTATGTATTGCACAGATGGGTGTGTGGCGTTTAGAAACATTCCAGTTTACAGTGAAATTTGTTGAATGAGTATCGTCTCCATGTAAGAGGGACAACCTAGGCCATAGGATATTTACGGTATAAAAAATATGATTTTTGAAATAGTAATTGCTGGAATAATATTGATGTTAATATGGTGGCTATTTAAAACAGGTTTAGTATGGGTAATATTATTAGTGTTATTGATTTTGGTGGGTTATCTATTTTTGGTAGCTTAAATTGGTATTAAGAGTGCAAATCGGATTTTACGTAGACATCAAATAGTGGGTCTGGCATCTTTAAAATTAATGTTTTAGTCATCTTTAAATATTGTGGGTGAAAAAATGTCATCAAGAAGAAAAATAGCAACGGTCAAATCTAAATCTCAACCTGGACTAAAAGTAAAAAGAGTTGTTTCAACGGTTAAGCCTATCAAACCAAAACGTCCAAAAAGGCACAGATAATAAAAAAGAAACAGAAATCATTATGACGTTGGTAAATTTGGAAAACTTTTGTAATACTCTAGACAAATTTTATAATCATTTATCAAGTCCTCAGTATATTTCTAACAAAGAAGAAAAGGAATATTTATATAATGCGTATATAAATATTGAGAAATTTTGGTATCAAAACTTTAATCTAATCAATAAATTAAATTTTGTCCTAATTGGGGAAGCACCCTTATACAAAGATGGTGAAAGTTATTTTTATAACCCAAATAGTGGTGCAACGAATTTTTTTAATTATAAAAACTGCATAGATATTTTCGGAGAATTAAAGTCTCCCTCCAAAATCATTAATGGTAAACGTGTTCGCAAACATGAAATGCTTGAGAAACTGAGGGATAATGGACTACTAATTCTTGATTTATTTCCATTTTGTTTTGCTAAAGATTATACCCAAATAAATTATAGGCAATTGAGGAAAAGAGATTTAATCTTCCTATTTTCTCTAATAAAGAAATCTTTTCTAAAAGAAAAACTAAATGATATTTATAAAAAAAATCCAAGTGTTAGTTTTGGTTTTAGATATGCAGCAAATAAAAAAAAGATTGGATTACAAATCGAAAATATAACACGTGAAATAGGATTTACAAATTGGGAAAATATCCAGTCTTTTCATAAAAATAGAGATTTAAATAGCAAATTAATAACAAAATTATTTTAAGAAAATTCCTACCCATAATAGAATCTCAATACACAACCTTAATCAACAAAACTAACTTAAATCTTTTGAAATCTGTTAACCATGTGCACCTGTTATAAAGCTTAGAAAGAAAATCAACCTAGAGTTTCTATGGTGGCATGACCTTCGAAGAACCTGGGCAACAATGGCGGCAAAAGAGCGTGTCGATATGATACAAATTTCCAGACAACTCGGTCACGCGAATATGAGAATTACCGAAGAGCATTACGCTCACTACCATCCTGACTACATGGGTCAGGCAAGTGACCATTCTAGTCGAATGTTACAAAATTTCCTAGAACGGTAGTGAGTGCCTAAAAAATCAGGCAAAAATCAGGCAAAACGCCCTAACCCATTGAAATCATTGAAATTTTGTGGCGGAGGGGAAGGGATTCGAACCCCCGGAAGGAGTTTCCTCCTTCAACGATTTAGCAAACCGCCGCCTTCAGCCACTCGGCCACCCCTCCGCAATAAATAGTTGAAGTTCAAATAATTGCACGGCGTTTGTACTTTTCGTTTAATCTCTTCACATTAGCATGTCAATTCATTCAATCATTTATGTGAAATAATTTTAAAAATCATTATTTTAGCTATTTATAAATATTTTCAGATTTTATGCGATACGGATCTTGATTAGCCATAATTTCTGATTTAATTATTTGTCATTTCTGTGTTTGTTTGGAGTAAAAGTGGATTTAATTACCTCAATGCGCGTTTTCACTATTATCGCGACTGAAAATTCATTTAGAGCAGCTGCAGAGCTTCTAGATATGCCACCTTCTGCTATATCAAAGCATCTTGCAGGTCTGGAGGCTCGACTAGGCGCCCAACTTATAGAGAGAACAACAAGAAAAGTCTCAGTGACAGAGGTTGGTTCTGATTATCTAGTAAGATGCCGTCATATCTTATCCGAAATTGATGAGGCAGAAGCAGAGATTACAGATGCTACTGGAGAAGTAAAAGGAGTATTAAAGGTCAGCGCACCTCCTGCTTTTGCGCATAGACACATTGCACCACACATGCCTTTTTTTCTAAGCAAATATCCAAAATTATCCGTGGATTTAAGTACTACAGATTATTCAATATCTCCAAGTCATACTGCAATTGATTTACACATACGTATTTCTGAAATGAATACAACAGATGGTCTCACAACTATCATGCTTGCACCTAATACGCGAAGACTGGTTGCAAGCCCTGAATATTTAAACACTCATGGAACACCAATAGCTGTGTCAGACTTGCAAAAACATCGTCTAATTACTCTCGAATATGGACATCCGCATAATAACTGGCATTTTAGATCAGAGAATGGTGAGATAAGTACTTTTCTTGCAAATGGCGCAGTCAGGATGGACTCTGGTGATGCAATATTACGTGCGGTCCTAAACAATGGAGGTATCTCAATGCTTCCAACCTACGTTACTGGAAAGCACATTCATAATAAGCATCTTGTTCCTGTTCTTGATGAGCTAGTGAATGAAGATGAGCCTATACATGCAACGTTTAGAACAAAAAACCACAGATATAAGCGTATAATGCTACTCACCACTTTTCTTCAAGGCCTATATTCTCCAACACCTTATTGGGACCAGCATGAAGGGACATCAGAAGCTGCATTACGAGCAGCGCTCTAAATATCAAGCTTTTGTTTCAATAACTGGTTTACCATACCTGGGTTAGCCTGCCCTTTTGAAGCTTTCATCACTTGACCAACAAAAAATCCGAATAATTTTTCTTTACCGCCTCTATATTCATCTACCTTATCAAGATTGGCTGCTAACACCTCATCTATCATGGAAATAATAGCGCTTTCGTCTGATACCTGTTTCAGCCCTCTTTCTTCAACAATAACCTTCGCATCCTTTCCAGTCTCAAACATGGCAGAAAACACTTCTTTTGCAATCTTACCAGATATGCTACCATCAGAAATCAAATCAACTAAACCACCCAACTGTTTTGGTTTCACTGGGCTTTGAGCTAGTTCAATACCAGCTTTATTAAGAGCGCCAAATAATTCTACGCTCATCCAGTTTGCCGTAATTTTCCTGTCTCTCCCATCACTAGCTAGCTCATAAAACAGGGCAGTTTCTCTCTCTTCAATAAGTACATTTGCATCATAGGAAGAAAGACCATATTCGTTAACCATTCTGTTTTTTATTTCATCCGGTAATTCTGGCATTCCGTCTTTTAGCTCTTCAATAAATGCATCATCGAATGTGAGTGGCAACAGATCAGGGTCTGGAAAATAGCGATAATCATGTGCATCTTCTTTTCCACGCATAGTTCTAGTCATTCCAGTTGCGGTATCGAATAGTCTGGTTTCTTGAATAACCTCACCACCATCTTCAATAAGCTCTATTTGCCGGTGTACCTCAAACTCAATTGCTTGCATTATGAATCTCACCGAATTAAGGTTTTTTGTTTCAGTTCTAGTTCCTAATGCCTCTCCTGGTTTCCTGACTGATACATTTACATCTGCGCGCAGGGAGCCTTCCTCCATATTCCCATCACATGTCCCAAGATATCGTAAAATTGACCTTAACTTTTTAATGTAAGCAGCAGCTTGTTCTGCCGAATGCATTTCAGGCTTCGATACAATTTCCATCAAAGCTACACCAGAACGATTAAGGTCAATGTAACTTTTTGAAGGATGTTGGTCATGAAGTGATTTACCTGCATCTTGCTCTAAATGAAGTCTTTCAATGCCTACTTTATGTATATTTCCATCAGATAGCTCTATTTGGACTTCCCCTTCCCCAACAATTGGATGTTTAAATTGGCTTATTTGATAGCCTTGCGGTAAATCTGCGTAAAAATAATTTTTCCGATCAAATACACTGAATTTATTTATCTTTGCGTTAAGTCCAAGGCCAGTTAAAACAGCCTGTTTAACACATTGTCCATTTATTACCGGAAGCATACCCGGCATTGCTGCGTCCACGAGAGAGACGTGATTATTAGGACTTGCCCCAAATACTGCAGAAGACCCTGAAAACAACTTAGAATTAGAAACTACTTGTGCATGAACTTCCATGCCAATTACGATTTCCCAATCACCGGTTCTACCTGATACTAATATGCTCATTGTAAATCTCCCGCTGCCCGAGCCGGTGCCAACAAGAATTCTGCTTGCTTCTCAATAGCATTTGCTACTGAAAATAGTCTTCCCTCTTCAAAAGGCGGTGCTAACAATTGGAGTCCAAGAGGAAGGCCCTGATTTGACAATCCTGCCGGAACAGATATACCAGGCAAACCTGCAAGATTTGCTGGGACAGTAAAGACGTCGTTTAAATACATTGTAATAGGATCAGAAACTTCTGCACCTAAAGGAAAGGCTGGCGTGGGAGTGGTAGGTGTTAGGATTACATCAACATCATTAAATGCCTTTTCAAAATCTTCTTTTATAAGGCGTCTTACTTGTTGTGCTTTAAGATAATAGGCATCGTAATAACCTGCAGACAATGCATAAGTACCAATGAGAATCCTCCTTTGTACTTCTTCGCCAAACCCATCTGCTCGAGTTGCTTCATACATCGCATCAAGTGTCTCAGCTTCTATACGTTTACCATACCTAATTCCATCATAACGAGCCAGATTCGATGATGCCTCTGCTGGCGCAATAATATAATAACAAGGAAGAGCATACTTAGTGTGAGGAAGGTTAATATCAACAATCTTAGCGCCAGCTTGTTCTAACCAGGCACGTCCCTTTTTCCATAAGTCGGAAATTTCAATGTCCATACCATCTACATTATACTCTGCCGGAATGCCTATACGAAGTCCCTCAATATTAGACTTTACTGCTTCTGAAAAATTTGTATATCCTAGAGAAGCTGAAGTAGAATCTTTTGGGTCATGCCCTGCCATAACAGAAAAAATTAATGCTGAGTCTTCAACTGTTCTAGTAAATGGGCCCGCTTGGTCGAGAGAAGACGCAAACGCGACGATACCCCATCTGGAACAACGTCCATAGGTAGGCTTTAATCCAACCACACCACAAAATGCAGCGGGTTGACGGATAGAACCTCCCGTATCTGTCCCCAAGCTCATTAAGGCAGAACCGGCTGCTACAGAGGAAGCAGAACCCCCAGAAGAACCCCCAGAAGATAAATCAATTCCGTCTATTTTACTCCATGGATTAACTGCAGGACCAAATATACTCGTTTCATTAGAAGAACCCATAGCAAATTCGTCACAATTTAACTTTCCTAGCATCACGCCACCAGAATGCCAAATATTAGATGTAACAGTGCTTTCATATGAAGGCAAAAACCCTTTAAGTATAGCTGAGCATGCTGTCGTTTCTATATCTTTTGTACAAAATAAATCCTTGACCCCAATAGGCAATCCAGCCAAAGGGCCAGCATTTCCTTGAGCGTAAGCTTTATCAGCATTTACGGCCATCTGTTTTGCCGCATCCAATGTGGGAGTAACATAATTATTTAATGCTTCTGTTTTTTCCATGGCATTCTGGTAAGCATTTAACAATTCAACAGATGATATTTCTTTTTTCAAAAGCGAGTTTCTAGCCTCTGTTGCCGTCATTTTTAATAAGTCTGACATTTGAAACCTATAAATTTCTCTATATTTTCTATTCTATAACCTTGGGCACAACAAAAAATTCTCCTGCTTTCTCAGGTGCATTTTTTAAAACCTTATCCGTTATATCTCCATCAGTTACAGTGTCATCACGCCAAGCTAATGGATGTTCATTAACACCAGACAATGGCTCTACACCATCCGTATTAACTTCTTCCAGCTGCTCTATCCAATTTAGAATGTTACCTAAATCCGAAGATAGCATTTCTGATCTTTCCTCAGATACATGAATTCTTGCAAGACGAGAAATTTTCTTTACGACATTTTTATCAACGGACATTGTGATATTTCCAATTTTTGTTATTCTTTTTTGTATAATTAATAGGTGCTAACACGGCTCATGACAATCTGCAACATCGATGATACGATAACACAAATAAATGCCGGAAAGCGACTTATGGGGCTTGATATAGGCAAAAAAATAATTGGAATTGCAATTGGTGACCCAGAACACAAAATAGCTTCACCCCTTCGTATATTAAAACGTAATAAATTCTCTTCAGACATTTCGGGGCTATTTGCTGAAATGGATAAGCTTAATGTTGCTGGTCTGATTATTGGATGGCCATTATTAATGAATGGCGATGTTGGACCAGCATGTGACTCTGTTCGAGATTTTACGCATGCCTTGCTCAAAATTAAAGATTTACCGGTGACTTTTCAGGACGAACGATTATCTACCTATGCTGTTGAAAGAAGCATGATAAAAGCAGATTTAACACGAAAAAAGCGTCAAAAGAGAAGAGACGCTCTTGCTGCGAGTTGGATATTACAAACAGCTCTCGACCGTTATCAACAAAACAATCAAACAAAAAAATAAACAAACTAGACTAATAGTTAAAATAGCGTGTATAAAATCCGGTTTAATGGGAAAAGAAACACCAAATGAGAATTTAACTCCAGTGACGGCGGCCAGTCTGTCAAAAAAGCATATACTCGGCATAGAGAATATGCCTATCCTGGAAATTAATGCACTTTTAGAGCGCGCAAATTATTTTGCCAATCAACCGAAAGCAACCTTTTCAACTATTTTAGCAAATTATACCGTGCTAAATATTTTTTTCGAAAATTCAACGAGAACAAGGGTTTCGTTTGAGCTCGCTGCTAAAAGGCTAGGCGCTTCCTTACTAAATATATCTATCAGTGGTTCATCCGTGAAAAAGGGTGAAACTTTAATTGATACAGCTACGACGCTTAATGCTATGCGCCCGGACATATTAGTCGTAAGACATCACTCGTCTGGAGCACCCTTACTACTAAGCCAGCATGTTGATGCTGCGGTTATTAATGCTGGAGATGGAAGGCATGAGCACCCAACTCAGGCCCTACTTGATGCACTTACCATTAAACGTACTTTAGGGAGAATAGCTGGTTTAAAAATTGCTATTTGTGGTGATATCAATAACAGTAGAGTCGCTCGCTCAAACATGTATCTCCTATCTGCACTGGGTGCAGATGTAAGATTTGTAAGTCCTTCCACTCTTGTTTCTCCATTTTTTTCTGATATTGGTATACCGGTATTTACGGATATGGAAGAAGGCATCGCTGGATGTGAAATTGTTATGATGTTGCGTCTTCAAACGGAACGCATGGAGGGAAGAGAAGCGCCCAGTCAGCGTGAGTATTTTCAACTTTTTGGTCTTGATAGTTATAAGCTTCAAAAAGCTGCCCCAGACGCTCTCATAATGCATCCAGGTCCTATGAATAGAGGGGTAGAAATCGATTCTAAAATTGCTGATGACAACAATAAAAGCTTAATTAGCACACAAGTAGAGCTTGGTGTAGCAACCCGCATGGCATGCCTAGAAGCAATCGCGGGAGTAAAGCTTTGACTAGGACAATATTGAAAAATGGACGGATTATTTGTCCTGCAGAAAACCTAGACATTGTAGGTGACGTTATAATTGAAAAAGATAAAATTGCCTACGTAGGGGAAAAACAAGTCGCAAGCGAGAAAACAAACTCAATTATAGATTGTGATGGATTAATAATCATGCCAGGAGCAATTGATATGCGCGTTCAATCTGCAGATCCCGGCAGAGAACATTTAGAGTCATTATCTGACTTGCTGACGGCAGCTGGCAACGCAGGAATTACACAGGTTATTAGCTTGCCTGCAACCTCTCCTGTTGTGGATTCCGCAGTAATGATTGATTCTTTAAAACTTCGAGCATCTAGCTATAGTGGTGCTTTATTCCACTCATATGGGGCAATGACACAAGCACTCGACAATAAACACATGGCAGAACTTGGTATGATGGCAAAAGCTGGTGCTGTTGGCTTTGCAAATAGTCTAAAAAGTGTCGGAGACACGCTTCTGATGCGTAGGATTATGACTTATGCAAAAATGCTAAATAAACCAGTTATCCATCACTGTTCTGACCCATATTTAAGTAATGAAACTGATATGAACGAGAGCGAAACTGCGACCCGGCTTGGTCTAATTGGTGGGCCAGGGGTGGCAGAAACGATAATTTTAGAGCGAGACCTCAATCTTGTTGCATTGACAGGGTGTAGATATCATGCTCCACATATCTCTGCAGCTTCCTCTGTAGAGGCATTACGTCGTGCCAAAAATTATGGACTTCAAGTAACAGCGGATACATCGCCAGCTTATTTCTTACTAAATGATAAAGCGGTGGGTGACTATAACACAGCTTTTCGCCTTGACCCACCTTTGCGTGATGAGAAAGACAGATTAGCAATTATTGAAGCGATTGAGGACGGCACCATTGACGTGATCGCATCTGACCATCATCCAATAGAGATGGATAAAAAAATGCTACCCTTTGGGCAGGCTTCTGCTGGTGCATCTGGTGTTGAGACGCTGTTACCATTAGCGTTCAGCCTTCACCATACAAGTAACATAAGCTTATTTAGAATAATAAACGCATTGACTGTTGCTCCCGCCGAGGCAACTTCACTACCAATACCAAAACTAGCAATAGGTGAACAAGCAAACATAACAATTATTAATCTATCCTCTTCTGACGTAATTCGAGGCGCTAATTTTATGTCTCAATGTCAAATAACTCCTTTTGAACATTATTTAATTGATAGTAAGGTTGTAGGCTGCTTTGTAAATGGTATCTCTGTGATGAAATAGATTTATATTGAAAACTGGATCTTTATCTTTCAAAAATTAGAGAATTGAGCTTGACAATGAATATTGAAATACTGATTGCACTTCTTTCTGGCTATTTTTTTGGAAGCATTCCTTTTGGATTACTGCTAACAAAATTCGCAGGTGAAGGTGATATTAGAAAAATTGGTTCTGGAAATATTGGAGCAACAAATGTATTGAGAGCGGGGCACAAATCTCTCGCAGCAGCTACACTTATTCTAGATGCAGGAAAAGGCGCATTTTGTGTTTATATAATTGGGTTATATTTACCTGATATTTATTTAGGAATAGCAGGTGCAAGTGCTGTGGTTGGACATTGCTATCCTATTTGGTTGAAATTTTCTGGTGGCAAAGGTGTTGCCACAGGATTAGGTATAATTGCAATGCTATCTCCTATATCTGGATTTTTATTTATTATAACCTGGATTATAATTGCTTTCTTGTTTAAATATTCCTCGCTCTCAGCGCTTCTGGCATTTTTTGTATCAAGCATCTCCTCATTCTTTGTAGAAAGAAGTGATATATCTCTTGCTATTTTATTCATGACACTCATTACCTTTTTTAGGCATAAAGAGAATATAAAACGATTAGTGTCTGGAACAGAAAGTAAAATTTTAGAAGGTTCTTAAGAGAATCCCAAAAAAGTATTAAATAAAAAAATTTGAAGAAAACCTGGCGATATCAATATGTTTAATTCTCATTGATTTATAAAGCTTCAGATTACAACTTTCATCAAAAGTTAAGCACAAAATGTAAGAAAGCGAAGAAATAAAAACTTTGAAATAAACAAAGTTTAATTTTGGAAAATGTTAATAAAAAATCAAATAATATTGACGAATTCATCAACTGGTGTCATTTGTCTGCTCTAGAAATTAAGGAAACCAACTTGGAATTTTAGTTATAAGGTCTAAATAGGTTTTTTTTTCAAAGGGATTAAATGAATACGTTTTTATTAAAAACGTTTTTTATCGATTTTTTTTAAGTTGGATGGACAGAATGAAAGTTGTAGTAGTAGAATCTCCTGCTAAAGCAAAAACCATAAACAGATATCTAGGGGCTGACTATACTGTTCTGGCTTCCTATGGTCATGTCCGAGATTTGCCTGCCAAGGATGGTTCAGTATTACCAGAGCATTCCTTTGAAATGAGTTGGCAGACCGACGCGAAATCAAATAAGCATATTAAGGAAATAACAGATGCATTATCAAAGGCTGATAGACTAATTCTTGCAACCGACCCCGACCGCGAGGGAGAAGCAATAAGCTGGCATGTGCAAGAACTTGTTAAATCTAAAAAATCCTTGAAAGACATTCCAAGTGAAAGAGTTGTTTTTAATGAAGTTACAAAATCGGCTATTTTGGCCGCGATGGATAAACCAAGAGAGATTAATTATGACTTGGTAAACGCTTACTTGGCGCGCCGTGCATTAGATTATTTAGTTGGTTTCAATCTATCACCTGTTTTATGGAGAAAACTTCCAGGAGCAAAATCAGCGGGTAGAGTGCAATCAGTTGCCTTACGTTTAATATGTAATAGAGAGGCAGATATTGAGTCTTTTTATTCAGAAGAATATTGGTCCATAGATACCAAATTAAAAACGCAAGACGACAAGCACCTCATCGCCAGACTTGGTAGCCTCGACTCTAAAAAGGTTGGTAAATTTGACATTACCTCAGAAAAGCAGTCAAAAGAGATTGAAGAGAAAATCAAGGTGGCAACTTTTTCTGTCTTATCTGTTGATACAAAACGAACAAAAAGACAACCATCTGCGCCGTTTACCACTTCAACTTTACAACAGGAAGCATCGCGTAAACTTGGATTTTCTGCTTCAAGAACAATGCAGATTGCTCAACGATTGTATGAAGGTATTCAAGTTGGAAGTGAAACAACCGGATTGATTACTTATATGAGAACTGATGGCGTGCAAATGAGTAGTGAGGCCATTTTTTCTTTACGTGATGAAATAGCTTCAATTTATGGTGAGCAGTATTTACCTGAAAAACCGCGCTTTTACAAAACTAAAGCAGCAAATGCACAGGAGGCACATGAGGCCATTAGACCAACCAGTTTTAAGCGACATCCGAATGATATTCGGTCTTATCTTGATTATGACCAATTTCGTTTATATGACTTGATTTGGAAGAGGTCTGTTGCCAGTCAGATGAACTCGGCAGAAATAGACCAAACGACCATTCGTTTTATAGATCAGGATAATTCCATAGAACTGAAAAGCAATGGTAGTGTAATAATATTCGATGGCTTTAGACGCGCTTATTTTGAAAGTAAAGATGAAACGAGTGACCAAGATAGCAAAGAAGAGGATGGAGAAGCCATTCTTCCATTAGTAGAAAAAGGAGAAATCCTCAGTCAAGAGCAGATCCTTCCTGAACAACATTTCACTCAACCGCCTCCAAGGTTTACTGATGCGAGCCTTGTTAAAAACCTTGAAGAGTTAGGAATTGGGAGACCCTCTACCTACGCTTCAATTTTACAAGTCTTAGAAAAAAGAGGGTACGTTCGGAAAGATCAAAAACGGTTTATTCCAGAACACCGTGGTAGAATTGTATCAACCTTTCTCGAAAATTTCTTTGAAAAATACGTTCAATATGACTTTACTGCTAGCCTTGAAAATCAGTTAGATGATGTTTCAGGCGGAAGGCTTGATTGGAAACAAGTACTATCTCAATTCTGGTATGATTTTAAGCTAAATATTGATTCAACGAAGGAATTACCAGTACCGGATGTCATGGCAGCGCTTGATAATGATCTTGAACGATTATTTTTCAAACCTGATGAGAATGGAAATGTAAATCGAATTTGTTCCAAGTGTAACGAGGGATATCTTGAGCTTAAACTTAGCAAATATGGACCTTTTATTGGATGCTCTAAATATCCAGATTGTAACTACACTAAGCAAGTGCATGACTCTCAAGTTGCAGAGAACTCAACACAACTTCAAGATAATACTGAATTAGGAATTGACCCTAATACAAATATGCCTATTTGGTTAAAAAAGGGGCCATATGGCTGGTATGTCCAACAAGGCGGCGAAGAGATTAAAAAACCGAAACGGACAGGACTTCCAAAGGGAATTAGTGCTGATCAAGTTTCCCTTGAGCAGGCAATTTCATTGCTATCACTTCCGCGAGAAATTGGATTACACCCAGAATCAGGCGAGGCTATTCAAGCAGGAATAGGCAGATATGGTCCGTTTCTAAAACATCAAGGAAAATTTGTTAGCTTAACCTCGGATGATGATGTGTTATCTGTTGGAATTAATCGTGCGGTAGATTTATTAGCAGCAGCACAACTAAAGGCTGGAAGAACTCTGGGTGAGCATCCCGATGGAGGAGAAGTTGAGTTAAAACGAGGTCGCTTTGGAAGCTATGTTGAGCATAAAAAATTACGTGCATCATTACCTAGGGGCATAGAAATGAGTGACGTAACTTTGGAACAGGCAATCGCACTTTTACAAGATAAAGCGGCTAGCCCTCCAAAGAAAAAAAAATCGGGTAAGAAGTCATCCACAAAGAAAAAAACCACCACAAAATCTTAAAATTTATTGAGGTTGAAATAGTATTTTAATTGATTTTTAGGATTTTTTTATTCGGTATATTTGATTTTTATTCTCTCAAAAATAGATAATGATTAGATGCTAACAGAAAAAAGTGACATATAACTTGGTAAAAACAAATAATTCATTACCTTCTAAACAAGAAATAAAAGATTTCATAAGAACGAGTCCAGAACCAATCAAATTACGCAAAATAGCTCATGCTTTTGGCGTTAATGCTCATGATAGATCAGCTTTAAGACAATTGTTAGTTGATATAGGCAATAGCCCCAACGATTGGAAGTTTTCAGAAGAAAATTTAGATATTCCTGAGTTATGCATTATGGAAATCACCTCAATTGACACTGATGGAATAGCAATCGCAAAACTAGTTGATAGATCACTCAAAAATACAAAATTTCAAGCGGAAATAAATACGTCATCAAAAAGAGGCAGAAGCCCTATATTAGGAGACCATATTTTAGCAAGAATTACAGATAAACAAGATGTCAGAATAACAGCAGAATTAATTCGTATTTTACCAAAAAATAAAATGCAATCGTATGTATATGGTCGGGCATTTAAATCAAAAAGCGCATGGTATATAGAAAATGCCGAAAAAGGGATGCAGAGACCTATCCAATTAGAAATTGGAGACCAGAAAGAGCTCGAGGATGGCATACTTATTAAAGCAGAGCTAAAAAAAACATCTGATAGGTATCTTAAAAAAGCGAAATTAGTTGATACTTATGGCAATATAGAGAACCCAAAATCAATCCTTGCAATGACCATAGATGAATTTAATCTTGTAGAAAAATTTTCAGATGAAGCTTTAAAACAGGCATATAAAACAAAGCCTATTTCATTTGCCCAAAGAGAAGATTTAACAGCGATTCCTTTAATTACTATAGATGGTGTTGATGCTAAAGATTTTGACGATGCAGTATTTGCTGAACCAGCAGCAGGTAATGGTTGGAGAGTTATTATTGCTATTGCAGATGTAAGTCATTATGTGCATAACGACACAGCGTTAGATGCAGAAGCAAAAAAAAGAGGGAATTCAGTCTATCTTCCAGGCAGAGTGCTCCCAATGCTACCTGAAAAACTTTCTAATGACTTATGTTCTCTTAAACCAAATGAAAAAAGAGCTTGCCTAGCGGTTGAGATACATCTTGATGCAAGGGGAAATAAAACCAAACATCGTTTTACAAGAGGTGTAATTAAGTCAATGGCCAGATTAACTTATGATAGTGTGCAATCAGTATATGAGGGTCTTTCAGAGGAGCGGCAGTTAAACCTTCCCTCTGGAACATTAGATCATTTATTTGCAGTTTATAAGTGTAGAAAGGAATTGAGAAAAAAAAGAGGCGCGTTAGAACTTCATTTAAGGGAACGTTCAATCAAACTCTCCACTGAGATGCATCCAATAGATATTGAAATTCGTGAACAAAACCAAGCAAATGAGCTTATTGAAGAATTGATGATTCTTGCTAATATTTGCGCAGCGGAAACATTGGAAGAAAAAAAAAGAACATGTGTGTATAGAGTTCATGAGCCACCAAGCTCTGATAAACTAGAGGAATTAATTTTATTAGCCGCCGAAATGAATATAAAACTACCAGAAAAGGCAAATTTTTCACCTCAACAGTTTAATCTTCTTTTGGAAAAAGGAAGAACACCCTCTAATAAAGAACTTTTGCAAAATGCAATTCTTCGTTGTCAGTCCCGTGCTAACTACTCAACAAAAAATGTTGGACATTATGGGCTTGGCCTACAACGATATACTCATTTTACATCGCCTATTAGACGCTATTCTGACTTGTTAGTTCATCGTGCTTTGATTACAGCATGTAATCTTGGCCCAAATGTTATTTCGAACGACTCTGAAGGAATCATTGCAGAAATATGCAGTCATATAAGTGAAACTGAGCAGCTCGCTGCAAAAGCTGAGAGGCGTGCCATTAATAGAATGGCAAATATCGTTTTGAGCAACTTACTTGGTACAGAACAAAAAGCCATTATAATTGGCATTACCGTCTCAGGCCTATTTGTATCTATAGCAAACGGTCTAGCGGAGGGATTTATCTCAAGGAAATCTCTGCCAGATGATTTTTATTTATTGGATAACAACAAAACACAGCTTACAGGGAGACACACAGGTTGGAAGTTTAGACTTGGTGATTCTTTACAAGCATTGGTAAGTGAAATATCCATTGTCAGCGGTAATATATCTCTATCCTGGATCGCAGGCGGCTTTATTGATAATTCTGCTTCCAAGAAAAAAAGAAAGAAGGTATCAAATAGAAAAAAATCTATTCTAAAAAAAAGTAAAGCTGCTATTAGTAAAGGTTAATGCCAATTTACATAAAACCATGCCGTCATGAGCTTGACAAATTGAAATATTTAAAGCATTTTGGCAGAAATTAAAAAATACTTCATCGCGGAGCACATTATGGCGAAGCCTGCAACACTTCAAATTAAACTGGTTAGCACCGCGGATACCGGTTTCTATTACGTGACAAAAAAGAACCCTCGAACGAAACCCGAAAAATTGGAATTAATGAAATACGACCCCAAAGTCCGAAAACATGTGCTTTTCAAAGAAGCAAAGATTAAATAAATAAGATGTTCAAATTATGCGTTGCGGCATAGATGTAGGCGGGACAAAAATAGAAACCGCTATTCTCTCCGATAGCGGTGAATTTCTATCTAGAGAGAGAACAAACACTCCAAAAAATTATGCAGCTTTACTAAACTCCATAGATAAAAGTGTTCAACAAGCCTCTAAAAATACAGGGTTCGATGGACCAGTTGGTATTTGTATGCCTGGCAGCGTATCAAATGAAACTGGGCTAATCCAAGGAGCCAATACTACCTACCTAAATGGACAAAACTTCCAACAAGATTTACAAGCCACTCTCAACCGTTCTGTCCGTTTGTCAAATGATGCTAATTGCTTCGCTCTTTCAGAAGCGATTGAAGGTGCTGGAAAAGGTGCTGGTGTTGTTTTTGGTGTTATAATTGGAACTGGTTGTGGTGGTGGTATTGTTGTAAATGGTCATATAATTCCAGGCGTAAATGGGATTGCGGGTGAGTGGGGGCATACACCTTTACCTTGGCCTGTCGAAAATGAATTTGAAAATCATGATTGTTGGTGTGGTAAAACAGGATGTCTTGAAACTTTTATCTCTGGTACAGCACTGGTAAATGATTATAAGCGGATGAGTGGTTTAGAAAAAGATGGAAAACAAATAGTATTGGACTGTAAGAATGGTGATATTGTTGCCGAGGCAGTCTTGCAAGCTCTTGAAGATAGAATAGCACGTGGTCTCGCAATGATTATAAATATTATCGACCCAGACATTATAATTTTGGGTGGTGGTCTTTCGAATATAGAACGATTATATGAAAATATTCCGCGGAAATGGGCTGGCTATGTTTTTTCCAATAAAATCAATACAAGACTACTTAAGCCAAGATATGGCGATTCTAGTGGTGTTCGAGGCGCCGCACTTTTATTCGAAACAAATTAGTTTACAAGGTATTTCTTAAAATCATAAATCATGCGGTCTTGTTTCACATGCAATCAACTTTTTCTATTAGTTGAGCATCTGAGATTGATGCATGAACGGTAAAATCGCCATAGTTAATCGTAAAATCAGTAACGACTCCATTGTCGTGTAAATCCATCTGGATTTGATATTCTGGTATAGATTCAGTTGTTCCCGCTTTAAAATAAGCAATATCGACAGGCCAGTAATAAGAGGTTGTAACACCATTAATTTGAATATCAGACTTATAAGGCTTTTTAATACCAATGGCAGCACTTGCGGTCTTGACTGCGTCCTCAGGGGTACTATTAACAAATATCTTTCCAGACATAAATTTTCTTCCTTGCTTTGCAGCATCAATGATAGTGCGGGTATAAGTGACGGGAAACATTATATCACTAGATAATGTCAAGGTATCGTTATAAGCCCCTGTATAGCTGGCTTCAGCAATATCACTCTGAGGTGGGAGGATGGCATAACCAGTATAAATCGATTCTGGCTCATAAGAATTTCGTTCACGCACATCAAAACTGAAAAGCTGACCATTTTTGTCTTCCCAAGAATCAGAGCGAGAAAAGATCGTTATTTCTTCTCCTGTTTCATATAAAAACCGGAAAAAATAATCCTCTATCAACGACCAACCATCACACTGTGCATTTAAGGTAAACGATATTTTTCCGGCAACGTCCTGGACACTGGCATTACTATTTTTCTTTCCCATGGAAAGAGTATAATTTGCATTATGGGAAACAATAGATGATGTTGCATAAGCATTGCTGGCAATACATGCCAAGGAATATAGAAAAACATATGCTGCAAGAAAAGCTTTAAAATTACGTCCTAGCCAAATATTGAACATCAAAAATTTATTCCTTTGAAAGCAAAAATAATAAATATATTCACCTTATACACGATGAATTTAATTTGCATAATATCCTAATATTAAAAATAGCAATAAAATAAAACCAAAGAACTATTCGTTTGGAATTGGCTTAAACCTAACTATCGTACTCATTGAATTTAAAAAGTCCCAATTACTATCGATATAATTTAAATTAATCTATAAAACAGCATTATCTTAAATGAATCAGTAATTCAAATGAATAACACTGTAAAATAACTTCGTTTTTTAAAAAAAATGTGAATTTTTACCACAAGGTAAGATAATGACTATGTATATTAAACGTCATCATATGTATGATCGATTATGGATAATACACCTCAATTAATCACTGACACAAGTGATTTAGAAAACGCAATGAAAACTCTTAGCGAGTTTAATTCAATAGCCGTTGATACTGAATTTATCCGTGAGTCTACATATTACCCGAAATTATGCTTGGTTCAGTTAGCGGCAGGTGAGCATTATTTTGCTATAGATCCTCTCTCTGAAAGCATAGAACTTTCTTCACTGTTTCAATTATTACAAAATCAAAATATTGTAAAAGTCTTTCACGCGGGACGCCAGGATATAGAAATTTTTGTTTATTTAACAGGAAATGTCCCAAACCCAATATTTGACACACAAGTTGCTTCAATGGTTGTGGGGCTTGGAGACCAAGCAGGATACGACAAATTAGTTCAGCACTACCTTAATATTGTTATTGATAAATCATCACGATTCACAGATTGGTCTGCAAGACCTTTAAGTGACAGGCAAATAAAATATGCGCTTGATGACGTCATTCATCTATCAAAAATTTATCACCTTATGCTTGATGAATTGACTAAAAACGAGAGACTATCCTGGCTTAATGAAGAAATTTCTGCATTGACGCAATTATCTCTATACAAGCCCAATCCCGACGATGCATGGAAGAAATTGAAAATAAGAAGTTATAACGCAGATTTTTTAAATCGATTAAAATACCTTGCCTCTTGGCGAGAAAAAAGAGCCATGACAAAAAATATGCCTAAAAATAGGATAGCCCGAGACGAAACATTAATTGATTTAGCAGCAACAAATCCAAAAACTGCTTCAAAATTTGAAATTATAAGAGGATTTCCAGGGGGGAGCAACGGAAAGTTAGTGCCTGAGGTTTTACAAACTCTTGCAAATGCCGAACAATCACCACGTGAAAACTGGCCTAAAATAAAAGCGGATTCTCGTCGTGCCAAAGCTCCGGCCGCTACTCTTGAACTGCTTCGCGTACTATTAAAGCACATAACAGAAAATGAGAAAATTGCTCCTAAATTATTAGCTTCATCTGAGGATTTAGAAGCTTTAGCCAAAGATGATAATGCAGATATAAAGTTGCTCAAAGGTTGGAGGCGTGAGTTGTTTGGAAATACTGCATTAAAACTAAAATCAGGCGAAATTGCGCTTACTTTAAAAAATAATAAAATTCATTTAATTTCTGATAACAATACCTTATAAGTAGAGTTAAAACGCCTACTATCTATAAATATGTGTTGACTAACTAGGCAACCGAAATGAGTTGAGCAAATCCATGTGTAGGCAACGCCGAATCCACTTATTTCTCCGAGATGTTTTGAGGGGTTTTCTTCTTCTAACTTTGCTCGCAGTTCCTGCGAGGTGATGCCATTTTATTTTGCTCTCTTCTAGACCCAAGCTTCAATTCTTGCCATATGAAATTGACTAGGTGATAAGTTGGTAATAATCACGTGATACTGTTCGTATTCTTTAGCTATTCCTGCTACAACGTTAGTTAATCCAGAACGTGCTCCATTAGATAAACCAAGCTCTGGAATAGAAGACTTAACAGAACCGGAAGTTATATTTACAATTCTTCCAAATTTTTTAATCACCATTGAGTCGAGCACTGCTTTTATCATCTCAATAGATGTCAACATGTTTTCGTTGATTGCTCTAATCCAACACTCTCCATCCCAATTTTTAAAATAACCAATAGGGCGCCCCCACGAATTATTGGCAAGAATATCAACATCCCCTGCCTTTTCCATAACTAATTTTCTTCTATCATCAGTTGTAATATCGGCTGCGGCCAAAACTATTTCAGCACCTGTTTTTTGCCTCAAACTATTACAGGCTTTGTATAATCTCTCTTAATTTCTTGAATTTAATATCAGCTTTACTCCGCATGTGGCCAATGCTTCTGCCCAACCGTATCCAAGCCCGCTAGCGCCCCCGCAAATGAGTGCCTTTCTACCTGAAATTCCAAAATCTATCATTTAGTGCTATCTTCAGACATCTGATATAGAACTTGTTTAACAAGTCCTATCGAAACAGATTGTTTAAGCTTTAAAGATAACATATCTATTTCTAAAACTAATCTTTGAATATAAGAATATTCTCTGCGGACCCTTGGAAGTAAAAAGTTTAATACTGAGTTTGGCACAATACATTGCCTCTGAGAAAAATAGTATTCTAAAAGAGGCTTTATTGAATTCTCATTCAAGGGAAATATCTCTTGTGCACTAACACTTCGAAGACGAGAGCGTAAATCATTCAACCTCCATGCCATTGAGGATATAGGATCTTCTGAAATAAATAATATTGTGCCACTATTTCCTAAAACTTTTTGGTATAAAAAAAATAGAGCCTCCTCTGACCAATTTTCTGAGACTATTACATCATCCAAAATCAAATGATTTTCTTTAATCTCTTCGGGATACCAATTAATAAGGCTTGTTAGGATCCTTGCACCACTGTTTTGGCAATGAAGTCTGCCAAGGCTTGATTTCCCGGATGCAGTTGGGCCAAAAATATTTAAAGACCGGCTGGGAGATGGCCAATTAGGCCAAGTTTTTATCCATTTTATCGCAAGCTCGTTCTCGGAGCTTACAATTAAGCTTGGCGCTGCAGTATCATCAAAATTAAATGGCATTTGATCAATCATATTAACACTCAAATTATATTAACCAACTGGTATTCGGCTATAATCTTCTTTTCATTTTTTAGATAGCATGAACATATCTTCAGTTTCAGTTAGTTTATAGCCAACAGAATTTAAATTAGTAATAAATTGAGGAATATTTCCTGATATAGTAATCCTTATAAGCCCAGTAGATTCTGATAACGAAATTGGGGCAACTTTTCGAACAATTGGCATTGAAGATAAAGTTTCCCTGAAAGAAAGCCAAGTTGATAGTGTTTCTGCTGAAAAGCTTACATTAAGTGAAAAATCCGTTTCAGGCGAAATTTTATTTTTTTGTTTCCAAAATTTTTCAAGTTCTGATATCAGGCTGTACTGAAACTCCTCAAATAAAACTGCCATGTTCTTTGTTCCATTCAATTCATGCACTTCTTTTAAAAGAGTTGCAATTAAATTGGCGTTTTCATCAAATAAGCGGGAACTAAATCGTAAAGCAGGTATAGTGGCAGAGTGGTCAATTTCCGCGGACACTATTAATAGCTGACTGGCATCTGCGGTTTGTAATGCAATTTTCAGTATATTCGGGTCCTCTGTAAAAATTGCTTCCTCTTTCAATTGCCTTTGAATTTTTATATTTGGTTTGATAGAAACGAATGATAATAACCCATCATATGTTTTGCTATGCTCATTCCATGAATTAAGCCATTTGTTGTTTTCATTCCAAACAACAGCACCGGATGCTTCCTTCCAAATTGGCATTGTCACAATAGGGGGGCTAACTAATTCTGCCCATCCCATTCCATTTTTTCTGAATAAACCCCTTACTTCCCTTGCATCAAAACAAAAATCTATTTCTCCTATATATCGTCTTGCAAGCGTTGTTTCTTTATGAATATGTAAATAGTCAAGGTAGTCTTGTGATTTTATTCTCGACAAAAGCTTAAAGACATCCTCTTCTTCCAGAAGCAATCTTCCTAGCACCCTCTCGAACGCAAAAGCGGATGCTTTACTTATACCAGTTTCACGAGCTACAGTTCCTGTATCAGAAATTTCATCAATTTTAACATTATTCTCGGAAAAAGCGGGTAATGTGCACGTCTGTTTAGCATCCCCCGCATTACTAAAAAAACTAAAACTTAGCACTACGATAAATGCCATAAGATTACGAGACAATTTGCAATTCCTAATGCTATGAATTAAAACCACTTAGGTATAAATTACATTATAATATGACATATTATCAAGGTCTGATCAGCATGGATAAAAAAATCAATCCATCTCCCATAACTTATTTAAATTCAGGCGTGGACATTGATGCCGGAAATACACTCGTCGAAGCCATAAAACCTCACGCAAAAAGAACAAATACCAAAGGAAGCAGAGCAGAGCTTGGAGGTTTTGGAGGCTTTTTTGATTTAAAAAATACCGGCTTTTCGGACCCTATATTAGTAGCCGCAACAGATGGTGTAGGCACTAAGTTAGAGATAGCCCACAAAAGTAAAATACATAGAGGTCTCGGTATTGACCTAGTGGCCATGTGCGCCAACGACTTGTTAGCTCAAGGTGCCTTACCGTTATTTTTTCTAGATTATTTTGCCACCAGCAAGCTAGAAATTGAAGTAGCAACAGAAGTTGTAGCAGGTATCGCAGATGGATGTGTCAAAGCAGGCTGCGCTCTTATAGGCGGTGAAACCGCAGAAATGCCTGGCATTTATAATTATGGACAATATGATTTAGCTGGATTTTGTGTTGGAGCAGTTGAAAGAGAGCAAGTATTAACCCCAGACATGGTAAAATTAGGTGATGTAGCCATTGCCTTACCATCATCAGGTGTTCATGCGAATGGTTTTTCACTTATTCGAAATTTAATTGATAGAGAAAATCTAAATTATAATGACCCTTCACCATTCAACAAAAATAAATCACTTGCAATGAGTCTACTTACACCAACGCGCATTTATATAAGTACGGTAAAAGCTGCTCTATCATTTGGAGGTGTAACAGGGTTTTGTCATATCACCGGAGGTGGTTTATTAGAAAACCCTCCAAGATGCTTTAGTAAAGATTTATGCCTCAGACTATCTGTAAAGCATCGACCCTTATTGCCTGTATTCCAATGGATTAAATTGGCAAGTAATATCTCTGATAATGAATTTGCACGCACATTTAATTGTGGTATCGGAGGTATAATTTTTGTTCAAGAAGACAAAGCTGATAAACTTCTTAACGCTATTAAGGAAACTGGAGAAGACGCTTGGATAGCCGGACAGATGGAAAAACGTAACCAAGAGTCCGTAATCATTGAGGATACTGAAACTTCTTGGCGTTAATAAATGAAAAATTTGAAAAAAAGTAATAATGATTAAGATTGCTATCCTAATTTCTGGACGCGGAAGCAATATGGTTTCACTGATAAATGCAGTTGAAAGAAAAAATCTAGATTGTCAAGTAGCATGTGTAATCGCAAATAAAAAATCCGCTGGTCTTACTCTCGCTGACGAAAATAATATCCCAACAAGGCTAATAAACCAGTTTGACTATGAAAGTAAATTCGATCATGAATTAGCACTTATCTTAGAACTTGAGAAACATAATCCTGACTGGATCTTGCTAGCAGGCTATATGGCTATACTTTCTAGCAATTTTGTTGAGAAGTTTTCAGGTAAAATTATTAATATACATCCTTCTTTACTGCCAAAATTTAAAGGGTTAAATACACACTTAAGAGCTTTAAAAGCTGGTAACAAAACACATGGAACAACAGTTCATGTGGTTACCAATAAGCTCGACGATGGTCCCATTATAGCTCAGTCCGAAATTAGAGTTTTAGCCAATGATACAGTTGAAACATTAGAACACCGCATACTTCAGGAAGAGCATATTTTGTATCCATTAATATTAGAGTCACTTGTAAAAAAATATCTTGAAATCAAATTAAACAAAGTAACTTGGCGCAGAGTTCCACCATTACTTGATGGTGAAATTATAAATAGAAATATATCAATCAAACCTTATTTACTGATCAAAAATCATAATTAAACTGATTGCGTATATTTTTTTTTAAGGGCACTATAAAATCATACACATCTATTTTATGAGGTAAATATATACAATGAAAACCGATAATTTTGATAAGCAGGCTACCAATCATCTCTCTTTTTATGAGAGTTTTCTCTCACTATCAAAAATTGTAATTGCGGGTGTTGTTACAATTTTAATCTTAATGGCTGTTTTTCTTCTTTGATAATCGTAAAACAATTGGGAACCACCCAATATAATTCTATGCTAAATAATTTAGTTACCTTAAACACCCTGGTGATTTAACCCACAATCTCTTCATTAGTGAAAAAATATGCAATTTCGATTGACGCATTTTCAATGCTGTCAGAACCATGAACTGAATTCGCCTCTATGCCTTCGGCAAATTCTTTCCTTATGGTTCCATCTGCTGCTTCAGAAGGATTAGTCGAACCCATCACCTCTCTGTATGCGGTAACCGCATTTTGTCCCTCAAGCACTTGCACCACAACCGGGCCAGAAGTCATAAAAGATACCAAATCATTATAAAATGGCCTTTCGGCATGGATAGCGTAAAACTCTCTCGCTTCGTGATCAGACATATGTATTCGCTTCTGAGCAATTATTCGTAAGCCACTAGCCTCTATTTTTGAATTAATTGCTCCAGTCAGATTGCGTCTAGTTGCGTCCGGCTTAATAATTGAAAATGTGCGTTGCATAGTCATGAAATATCCCCAAAAAATATTACAAAAAGTAGCTTTTGTTTTAGCAAATTTTAACGAAAATATTTTAATAAATTCATTGCTTCTGCTTGTTTACAGCAAATTGCTCAAAAAACAAACCTCCATTTATACACTTTTTAAATTTATTTAAATTTCTCCTTAAATTTTGCTTATAAATTGCTAACTTGCCATCTACCTTTTTCATCCTGAATAAAATAACGACAAATATGTTGAGGATTAGAGGACCATTTTTGCCATTGAGTTTTGGCTTCAGCTAATGCTGCTTTTGAAGAGCCGTCAAATAAATAAAACACACGTTTAAAGGAACTAAAACTTTCTAAACCCAGACCATTCGTTAGCACTACAAATTCTGCATTTATTGGATTATTTTCAATCGAAGAGGATAACCAAATAGGAGCAAAATCTGAAACATCATCCTCTCCCATACCATGAGCAATAAAACTATCTTTTTTATCAGTCCATAACTTTGTGCTCCAATAAGGCAACTCATTTTCAGGAGCTATGATTAATAACTTATTAGCATTTTCTAACACTTTTTCTGCAATTTGCATTGCTGGTCTGAAATAATCACTACTTATTAAATTATAGAAATCAAATTGATGCAATATTGCTCTCACTTATTGACCATCATTAATTGGTTGCCAATCGTCTATTACTTGATTAAGCAATCTTACTCCATAACCTGTTGCTCCTTTTGGTACACTGGTAACTGGTTTATCGGACCAAGCCTTTCCAGCAATGTCAAGATGAGCCCAAGGTGTATTATTTTTTATAAATCTATTCAAAAAACAAGCAGCAGTGATAGAACCTCCAAAAGCACCACCAATATTTTTCATATCTGCGATATGCGATGCAAGTTGTTTATTATAGGCTTCCTCCATTGGCATCCGCCAACTTTTCTCAGATACTTTCTGGCCTGCCTGAACAATCTGCTCACATAGCTTATTACTATTAGAAAATAAACCAGCATATTCTTTACCTAAAGAAACAATAATAGCCCCAGTCAAAGTCGCAAGGTCGATTATTGCCTCTGGGTTATATTCTTTTTGAACATAGGTGAGAACATCAGCTAGCACGAGACGCCCCTCTGCATCAGTATTAATAACTTCTATAGTTTGTCCCGACATAGATGTCACCACATCTCCGGGCCGTTGTGCATTTCCATCCGGCATATTTTCCACAAGACCAATTATACCAACCACATTTTTCTTTAAATTACGCCCCGCAATAGCGCACATAGCTCCAGTTACTGCAGCTGCACCCCCCATATCCCACTTCATATCTTCCATCCCTCTGGCAGATTTGATGGAGATGCCCCCCGTATCGAAACATACACCTTTACCCACTAACGCCAAAGGAGCCTCTTTACCTCCTCCATTCCACTCCATTATCACGACAGCAGAATCGCGAATGCTACCTTGGCCAACGCCGAGGAGCGCACCCATGCCTAAGTCTTCCATTTCATCTTCTGTTAAAACAGAAACTGTCAAATTCATATCTTTAAGCCGCTGGCATCTTTCAACAAAAGTTGCAGGGTATAGAATATTTGCTGGCTCAGAAGATAGGTCGCGTGCCAAATGCACTCCCTTAGCCATTGCCTTTACACTTTTCCAAATTTTATCAAAACGTTTTTTTTCAATCCCAGTAATTTCTAGATGCACCTCTGGTGAAATAGCCTTTTTCTTAGTAAAATATTTATTGAATTCATAAGAGGTTAGTATTGCCCCCAACAAAATACCCTCTAAAATTTCATCTTCTAGTTTTACCGGAGAGAAAGTAATTGTGTTAAAAGGTGCTTTAATCATTGATTTATAAAGCTCACTACCCCATTTTTCAGCCTCAGCCAAATTAAATTGGCCTTTTCCCACTCCACCAATTAGAACATTCATATCATCCGGAAAAAAGGATAAGAAATTACCATTTTTTGCTTCAAACGATACCCTGCTCATATATGCATAAATCTTATCAGCCAAATCTTTTTCCAAACTTTGAAAAATTTTAAGCTCATTATTTACACAAATGACGGTAGCTTTGCTCTTTGGTTTGGTTGAAAAAGATGCTGTAAAAAGAAAACTCATTTTTTATTTCCTATTAATTATTAGTGGGCATGCTGTGTATTTTTTGAGTTACGATAGATATATGAAGTTTGAAAATAACATTTGCAATATAAATCGATTTGAAAACATCGATTAACCTAATAAATTATGTTAAAATTGTTATGTCCAAACTTTTAAAAATGTGATTAAAACACAATACAATTTTATACTTGGCATTTGAATGAACAACCAGATAAACAAATATTTCTTGAAACATATATTAGGAATATGGCTAATTATACTGAGCAGTTTAATGGCGGTAATTTGGTTAAATCAATCATTACGTATTTTAGACGTAGTGATCACTCAGGGTGCTTCATTTTTTGATTTTTTGCGTTATTCTTTTTTAGCAGCACCACTCTGGTTAGTAGTAATCATGCCCCTATCTGCATTCATCGCCATTTTATGGACGCTTCATCGTTTTCTCTCAGACAGAGAAATTGTTGTAATGCATGCTGTCGGGTTAAGTCCTTTACAAGTTTCTGTTGCACCAATTTTTTTCAGTTTACTATTGTCTAGCATTTTATTTTTTAACTCTCTAGTTATTCTCCCATATAGTTTTTCCAAATTTAAAAATGTGCAGGATGATGTTCGAAACACTATACCGAAGCTGCTAATTCAAGATAATGTTTTTATAGATATTGACAAAAATTTAACTATTTTTATTGGTGAAAAATACTCACAAAGTAAGGTTGGTCATGTTTTTATTCAGGACAGACGAGATAATAAAAACCATGTAACTTTTACAGCTAAATCTGGAGAGTTTACAACATTAGAAAATAAACCGGTGGTGGTCCTATTATCAGGCCAGAGAACTGAAGCAAGCGTTGAACTGCGGAAAAGTACAACCCTATCATTCGATAGTTACACACTGAGCATAGCTAGAGCAAATGAAAAACAGGTTGCTTTGACCCGTGTAAAAGATTCAAATGAGGAGCCAATTAAAAATCTGTTTAAACGCGAGCTAGCTTTAAATGATCGCTATTGGAGACAAAGGTATGCTGAGGGTCATTACAGATTATCATCACCTCTAATCGTAATTTCTTTATCCATAACAGCAATTGCTTTATTTTTTTACCGTCTTTCTAAGCAAATAAGTAATACCAAACGTTTGATGCTCGCAGGTATTCTTGGATTAGGTATTCAAATCATCTATATTATAAGTAAGTCTGTTGTTATTAATTATCCATTTTTATGGCCTTCAATGTATCTCATTCCAATTGTACCAATAATTATTGGCTTTTTAAGTATTATTAGTAGTAGTCAGAAAGATAAACTATTACTGTTTCAATTAGCGGAGCTCAAGGAATGACCTGGTTTCCATCTCTAACCATCACCATTTATTTAGCTAAAAACTATCTAGCTTGGGTTAGTAGTACAATATTTATATTATTGTGTTTTGTCTCTCTGATTAATTTTGTGGAATTGTTCCAGAGAGTATCTCGGCATGGTTTAGATGTTTCTAATTTTAAAATATTTCTGCTAGGTTTATTGAATTTACCTACCCTATTTGATGAGATTCTTCCTTTCGGACTATTATTTGGCTCTGCAATTTGCTTCTATTTCTGGACAAAATCTAAACAAATTATCGCAATTAGAAGTTTTGGTCAAAATATCTGGCAAACCTTATTTCCTATAATATTAACAGTAAGCTTAATTGGCTTTTGCCATATTCTAATTTTTAATCCAATATCAGCTATAATAAGCCAACAACATGATTCACAGATTAATTCAGTTTTTAAAAATAAAAAGAACAATCTCGTGTCTATATCAGCTTCTGGGATTTGGCTCAGAGATACATTTTTAAATGATAAAGTAATTATCAATGGCTCAAGTATGGATACTGAGAAGGCAATAATTTTTAATCCGATATTATATGTACTTAATGATTCTGGAGGGTTAAAATGGCTAATTACAGCAAACTCTATGAGACTTAGCAGTGGATTATGGTTATTTGATACACCAAGACGAATAACTCAAGATGGACAGGTAGAGGCTTTAAAAGATTTTAACCCAAAGTCAACTTTGGAAAATTCTATTATGGTTAATGCCGGAAGACCTCTGAAAACTATTAGTATATACGAATTATCTGATTATATAGATACATTAAAAACTGCTGGGATTCCTGTAGAAGAACTACGAGTGCAATTTCATAAAACTTTAGCGCTACCACTTCAACTTGTTGGCCTTGCTCTGCTTGCCGCCAGCTTCACATTGCTGAATTTTGGAAACCAGAAAAGAATACGCATTATTGTTCTTGGACTGGCGGCAAGTTTTTTATATCACTTCATCTCAGACTTAATTTTTTTACTTGGTCATAATTCTAGGCTACCAGAGTTTATTGCGGGATGGCTTCCTTCAATTTTAATTTTCACTATAAGTGGTTTTTTTCTTGCTCGTGGAGATGAACATTGAATTTTTCATCGAACATTAGAGAAAATTCTATTAACTATAATATCGTTTCTATGGTAAAAATGATCAAGTTGATATTATTGCCCACTTTTTTCTCGCTAACATTTCTCGCGTTTGCAACATTGATAAATCCTGCAATTGCAGGAACAAAGGCTTCTATTGTTGCGGTTGTAAATGGTGTTGCAATTTCCTCAATTGACCTGCAAAATAAGGTTAAATTATTAATTTTCACAACAGGGAAAAAAAATAACCCTGAAAATGTTACAAAATATCGCCAGGAAGCCCTTGAAATGCTTATAGATGAAGCACTAAAGATACAAGCTGGTGTCTCCATAAATCCAAGCTCTTTAGAAAATGCAGAAATTACTGCACGTTCATTTTTTGAAAATATTTATGGAAGTGAAATTCTTAGTGCTACGGAAAGATTGCGGGCAGCTGGCATACAAATTTCAACAGCACTTGACCAAATTAAAGCGGATATTATTTGGGCAGATGTCTTAACTACAAAATTTAAACGACAATTCTCACAAATTGAAACGCTCGCCAAATCAGAGCAAAAACGATTAATGAATGATTTGTCTGCACCACAGTATAAAATTTCTGAAATTGTTTTGATGCCTATTCCCTCCAGACCATTAGAACAAACCCGCAAGCTATCTGAGCAATTAAAAGAGTCAATAGATCAAGGTGCTGATTTTAATGCGATAGCAGCCCAATATTCCATGTCAGCAAGTTCGAAAAATGGAGGAAACATTGGATGGGTACAGGCAAAAAGACTTCCTGCCGATATCCAGAACGTCATTGAAAATGGACTACTTTCAAAAAAAAATATTGTTTCAGTGACCTCCAATGATTTTTTTTATATTTTTAAATTAGAAGGCCTTAGAAATTTAGGTTTCAATGACCCTGTACTAGATAGGGTTTCTATCACACGAGCCGTGATATCGCTCCCGGAAAACCTCTCTGATAGAGAAATAGAAAAACAAATCTCTAAATTTAAAAAAGAGACAGCAAACATCAATTCATGTTCTAAATTAAAAAGATTTCATGAAACTTATGGTAGCAATGTAGCAAGTAAAATAAACAATGTTGTAATTGAACAACTAGAGAATTCTTTCAAAGAATTAGTTCTTGGTTTAAAAGTTCGTGAAATAAGCGACGTCATACATACTTATGATAACGAACTAGCGGTATTTATGATTTGTGATAGAAGAAAGATGGATGCAGATATCCCATCATTAGAAAAATTGAAAGAAGCCGAATTCAACAAATTATATTCAGTTTTAAGTCTTCGATACTTAATGCGACTTAGAAGAACTGCAAGTATAGAACTAAAAATGTAATGAGCGCCGAAGATACATCAAAAAAACCGGTTATAGTAACGTCGGGAGATCCTTGTGGGATTGGACCTGAGATAACGTTGAAAGCTGCACTTAATTCCCAGCATCACTTCGTAACAGTTGCTGATCCGAAACATATGGAAAAACTTTCTGCTGAATTGGGTTTGGATTTAAATATTCGTATGTGGCATCCTGACCAAGATTTTGAACAAAACACTTTATCTATTTTAGAGATTAAATGGCCTGCAGAAGTAATTGCAGGAAAACCAAATGATGCAAATAGCAATACTATCCTTAAGGCTATTGAAATTGCCGTTAAACAGGTAAAAAAAGGAAATGCCTGTGCTTTAGTAACAAATCCCATTAACAAATTTATTTTATATCAAGCTGGCTTCAATTTCCCTGGTCATACCGAGTTCTTAGCATTCTTATCAAAGCAAGAAAAACAACCTGTTATGATGTTGGCAAATAAATATTTAAGAGTAATTCCAGTTACAATTCACAATGCGGTAGCAGAAATACCGAAAAAGCTCACATCTAATTTAATCTATCAAACAATTGTGGTAGCAAGAAGAAACTTAATCAAATTTTTTGGTATTTCAGATCCAAAAATAGTGGTATGCGGATTAAACCCACACGCTGGTGAAAATGGCAGTCTTGGAAATGAAGATTTAAAAGTGATAAAACCTGCTATTTTAAAGCTTCAAAGAGAGGGTGTAAGTATACGAGGACCGCTATCTGCCGATAGTTTATTTCATTTAGAAGCTCGCCAGAAATATGACTGTGTGATTGGAATGTATCATGACCAAGTTCTTCCAGTTGTGAAGGCTCTAGATTTTGCAAAAACAGTTAACATTACACTTGGTTTAGATTTTATTCGTACGTCCCCTGATCATGGCACTGCATATGATATAGCAGGCAAAAATATTGCTAATGCTGAAAGTTTAATTGCTGCAATTAATACAGCAAAAACAATGAGTAATACTTCCCAGAAATTCGCTGATATAGCAAATAAATTCTCATGATTGATCCAGTAGATAATCTTCCAACCATCCGTGAGAGTCTATCTAAGCTTGATCTAAGGGCAAAAAAATCATTAGGCCAAAATTTTCTTTTAGATGCAGCTTTAACAGATAAAATTGCTAAATCAGCTGCTCCATTTGAAGGAACCGTAATTGAAATTGGCCCTGGACCCGGAGGACTGACCCGGTCTATATTATTAATGGGAGCACATGAGCTGATAGCAATTGAAAAAGACCAGCGTGCTATTGTATTCTTAGAGGAACTGAAAAAAGCCGCGTCCCCAAGACTTCAAATAAAGCAAGCTGATGCTCTTACGGAACCAGTTTGGGAATTTGGTTTTCAACCAAGACAGATAATTGCAAATTTACCTTATAATATTGCTACACCATTATTAATACTTTGGTTAAAGCACGCAAATGCTTTTGATAAATTAACTCTTATGTTCCAGAAAGAGGTGGCTGAGCGTATAGTGGCTCAACCAGGAGAAAGCTGTTTTGGCAGGTTATCTGTTTTATGCGACTGGCTTACAATTGCGAAAATATTATTTGAAATACCCCCAGATGCATTTTTACCAAAGCCAAAAGTTACTTCTGCAGTTGTTCAGCTTATGCCTAGAAAGAACCTTTTATTCGATTGTAGGCTAAATTACCTAGAAAAAGTTACCCAAATTGCTTTCAATCAGCGTCGCAAAATGCTTCGTGTGAGCTTCAAAAAATTTGGCGGTACTCAAATGCTCACTTCACTCAATATCGACCCCATGATAAGACCACAAGATTTATCGACTAAGAGTTTTTGTAAGTTAGCCAATCATTTAGGGCCACAATTGGTTTAGTGAATGAATTAACTATCATTATAACTGAGCACGAAGGTATTTTACAAATTCTACAAGCCCAATTTGTCTCTCTCTTCGAGCTCTTTCTGCGCATAAAATAGATTGAACCTGCTGCACAGATTTATCTAGGTCATGATTGATAATTACATAATCATATTCAGGATAATGGCTCATTTCGCCGGCAGATTTTGACATTCGATTTGCTACTACTTCACTTGTATCCTGGGCTCGTTTGAACAGTCTCTTTTCGAGCTCTTTTATTGATGGTGGCAAGATAAACACAGATACAAGATCCTGGCGTGCCCGCGCTTTTAGCTGCTGAGTTCCTTGCCAATCAATATCAAATAGCACGTCAACTCCAGATTTAAGACTTCTTTCCACTAATTGGGCTGGTGTGCCATAATAATTACCAAATACTTTAGCATATTCAAGGAATTGAGATTTATTTATTCTACTTTCAAATTCCTGTGTTGATAAAAATTGATAATCTTTTGCTTCAACTTCTCCGGGACGTCTTTTGCGAGTCGTAGCAGATACTGAAAGTACGAGACTTGTATCTTGCTGTAAAAGCTTTTTACATATGCTTGTTTTACCTGCTCCAGAGGGAGAGGATAATACAAGCATTAATCCACGTTTTGTAATTGGAATTGTCATTTAAAAATCCTTTATTTATTTTTTTCTGACAAAAATTTCCTATACTGTCGTACATTCTTGTTATGCTCGTCCAGAGTTTTAGCAAATCGATGTCCACCCCTTCCATCTGCAACAAAATAAAGGTAATCGGTTATTGCTGGGTTTAGTACCGATTGAATAGCAGCAAATCCAGGGTTTGAAATAGGCGTTTTAGGCAAACCTCGCATCATATAAGTGTTCCATTCGTGCTTTTGTTTTAAATGTTTTCTCAAAAGCCGTTTGGGGGCAACACCTATCTTTTCAAGCCCATAAATAACTGTAGGGTCAGATTGAAGCGGCATTTTTGATTTTAGTCTGTTTATAAACACAGAAGCAACAAGCGGTCTTTCTTCAGGTCTTGTTGTTTCTTGTTCGACAATCGAAGCAAGAATGACAGCCTCTTTTGGTGAATACAGCGGAAGGTTTTCTCTTCTAGTTACCCATAAATCTGTCAATACTACCTTAAATTTTTGTGATGCTCGATCTATAATATTTTGCCTTGACATACCATATGTATAAAAATAAGTATCTGGAAACAAACTCCCCTCATCTGGAATGGTAATGATCTCATCTGTCATATTAGGAGTGTTATTTAAAACATCTATGATTTTTTTTGATGTTAATCCCTCTGGAAAAGTGACTTTTCGCTGCAGTGAAACACCTGAGTGAAGAATTTTCATTACTTGAAACAGAGTAGCATAAGCTGGGATCTCATACTCCCCTACCTTGGGAACAAAAGGCTTTCTAGCGGTATATTTTGCAATAAAAAAGTAAGCCCTATTTGATATAATATTTTTACGGTATAACTCCCAGCTTATCGTATTATCCCCATCTCCAGGTTGCACTAATATGATTTCTGGATCTTTATTGTTGCCATTAGAATTTACCAACATTTCTACAAGCGCATATCCTGCAGAACTTATACAAATAAATAGAAATGTAAAAATAAAAGTAATACGTAAAAACAGCCGCATGGCCCGTTTCATCTGCCTACTCAACCTCACCTATTATTAGGGAGGCGTTGGTACCACCAAATCCAAATGAATTAGACATTGCATATTTAATTTCCTTATTGCGAGATTTAATTGGAACTAAATCTAAATTTTCTAAACCTTTCTCTTTTTCATTAAGGTTTAATGTAGGTGGGAGCATATTATCTCTAACGGCTAGTGCGGAATAAATTGCTTCGATAGCTCCTGCCGCCCCTAGCAGATGTCCAGTTGCACTTTTTGTAGAGGACATAGATAAACTGTTAAGACAATCATCAAATAGGCGCATAACAGCCCCTGCTTCTATCATATCGCCAAGGGGTGTAGAAGTCCCATGTGCATTAATGTATCCAATGTCCGCTGGCTCCAAGTTAGCGCGCTTAAGAGCGTTCTTCATTGACCTAAACCCTCCATCTCCATCGGAGGCCGGCGCTGTTATATGATGGGCGTCACCAGACATTCCATATCCTTTTATCTCACAATAAATTTTGGCTCCTCTTTTTAATGCATGTTCATATTCCTCAAGAACAACTGCACCAGCTCCTTCCCCCATAATAAAACCATCTCTTCCAATATCCCAAGGACGAGATGCTACTTCAGGTGAATCGTTATATTTGGTACATAGTGCTCTTGCTGCTGCGAAGCCCGCCACACCAAGTCTACAAACGGCTGCTTCTGCTCCACCAGCAATCATCACATCTGCATCATCAACAGCAATTATCCTAGCAGCATCACCTATGGCATGGGCTCCCGTCGAACAAGCCGTTACGACAGAATGGTTTGGACCTTTGAAACCAAACTTAATAGAAACTTGACCTGAAATTAAATTAATCAAAGCAGAAGGAATGAAAAATGGACTAATCCTTCTCGGACCTCGTTCATTCAAAAGCTCAGTTGTTTCTACAATAGTTTGCAATCCCCCTATTCCAGAGCCAATCATCACGCCAGTCCTCTCTTGATGAAAAACTGTCTTCGGCTCCCAATTAGAATCATCTATAGCTTCTTTAGCTGCAACAATTCCAAGTTGAATAAAACGATCTATTTTACGTTGTTCTTTTGGATCTATAAAATTATCCAAATTGAGACCGTTAATGTCATTTTTGTCTGGAATTATCCCTGCAATCTGACAAGATATATCAGAAACATCAAATGACTGAATTCTTGATATTCCGGATTTCCCAGCTAATACGTTTTTCCAATTAGCATCTACCCCTTGTCCTAAAGGAGTTACCATGCCCATACCAGTAATAACTATTCGACGCATCTTATTTGACCTTTTGAAGGATCAGCCCAGATTTAATAAATTATAAACATGGGCTAATTTTTCGCAAAGCTGTTTATGCAGCACTTTCTAGAAAATCTACCGCATCTTTAACAGTTTGGATTTTCTCAGCTGCATCATCAGGGATTTCTACCTCAAACTCTTCTTCAAATGCCATAACTAATTCAACTGTATCCAGGCTATCAGCTCCTAAATCATCAATGAAGGACGCACTGTCAACAACTTTTGAGTCCTCAACACCCAGATGCTCTACAACAATTGCTTTTACACGACTTGAAATATCACTCATTATAATCCCCTATTTAATGGCCCATTTAGGGCACAAACGTTCACATTTTGGCGTGGGTTTAGCACAGTTTTCATTTACAGGCTAGTGTCTGATTTCAATACTCATCTACAATTTGTCTATATCATTGCCATCCCACCGTTTACATGCAATGTCGATCCAGTCAAATAACTTGCCTCTGAAGTGGCTAAATATATGACAGCTGACGCCACTTCATCTGGAGTTCCTAATCTCCCAAGAGGTACTTGTCCTAGCAATTTTTCTCTTTGTTTTTCGTCTAACCTTTCCGTCATAGGTGTTTCTATAAAGCCAGGGGCAACAACATTTACTGTAATTCCCCTACTCGCTACCTCTTGGGCAAGTGATTTGCAAAACCCAATCATACCAGCTTTAGATGCTGAATAATTAGTTTGTCCTGAATTACCAGTTACACCAACAATAGAGGAAATAGATATAATTCTGCCCCACTTCTGTTTGATCATAGAACGAATAGCTGTTCTACACAAAATCATATTTGCTGTAAGATTTACATCCAATACTCTTTGCCACTCTTCGACTTTCATTCTTAATAATAATCCATCTATTGCAAAACCTGCATTATTTATAAGAATATCTATTGGAGAATCGGATAATTTGCTTGCGGATTCCACAAGTGAAGACACCGCTTCTAAATCACTAAGATCTGCTGTAATACAGGAAGAATTTGTTCCTAACTGATTTGCAAGATTAATAAGTTTTTCTTCACGTGTTCCATGTAATACTACATACGCTCCTTGCTGATGAAGCCGAGTCGCAATTGCTTTACCGATGCCACCACTTGCTCCAGTAACAAGAGCTGTCTTTCCAGTTAATTCAAACATAAAAGTATCCTTTATTCTTATTTCTAATATCTTTATTGGAAACTGCCTTTATCACTGCGAAAAAAAGAAATAACAGCTTAAGAAAAATAATCTGTGATGTCCTTATGTGATTCTAGTGAAATTGTTTTTACATCTTTGATTGTTCTTTTGACCAAACCAGACAAAACTCTTCCCGTTCCTATTTCTACAAATTGACTAACTCCATTTTTAGCCAAATTTAAAATTGTTTCTCGCCACCGCACTCTCGCAGTCACTTGAGCAACTAAATTTAGTCTGAGTTTACTGATATCTTCTTCAACTAATGCCGTTACATTGCAGAAAATCTTCAATTGAGGAGGTTTAAACTCGCTTTCATTTAAGTGGGATAACATTATTTCTGCTGCAGGAGCCATTAAATCAGAGTGAAATGGAGCACTAACCGGCAACATAAGACTTTTTTTTATGCCTTTCTCCTTTGCCATTTCACACAATGTCTCAACTGCATTTTTGTGCCCGCTCACAACGATTTGCCCAGGAGAATTATCGTTTGCAATTTGCACTATCTCATCAGACTGAGTTGTATTAAAGGACGCTATTAGAGATTCCACTTGCTCTATTTCTGAGCCTAATATTGCTGCCATAGCACCGATGCCAACAGGGGTGGCAGATTGCATAGCATCTCCTCTTATCCTCAACAATTTTGCAGCTTTTGTTATGTCAATTGACTTTGCAGCTGCCAGTGCAGAATACTCACCAAGGGAGTGACCTGCAGCAAATGAAGCAATTTTTCTAATATCCCCAAACCTCTCCTCAATCGCGGCAACAACCGCCAATGAACTTGCAAAAATCGCTGGTTGAGCATTTCTGGTAAGTTGAAGGATATCTTTAGGGCCCTCTCTCATGATGGAAAACAAATCTTCTGATAACGCCTCGTTTACTTGTTCAAAAACGAATTTAGCAGATTTGCTTTCACTGGCGAGTGCTGCACCCATTCCAATTATTTGTGAACCTTGACCTGGAAATAAAAATGCTACGGGTGCTTCCATATTAATACTCTTTAAATTCTTTGAATTAATTTTTAAAAACTGGTCTACCCCATTTGCCAAATATGGTGAAGCGTATTTTAAAACTATAGTCTTGCAAACTCAAATATTTTATTGCATATAGTGTTTTTATCAATTGATTTGTGTGTAAAATCTGCAAAATCATACTCCCTTGCCAGTATTCGGTACTGGTTCGTTACATGAATATTTATTTATGTAACCATTAGCCATAAGGAGAGAATAATGAGGCTATATGAATGCGTAATAATTGGGCGACAGGATGTATCGTCTGGGCATGTGGAAGATTTAGTCAACGAATTTTGTTCTATAATTGAAAAAGACGGAGGCTCTATCAAAAAAAGAGAATATTGGGGTCTGCGTTCTCTTGCATATAGAATAAAAAAGAACCGCAAAGGCCATTACATTCTTTTAAATTTCGAAACCAATCCAAAAACACTTAAAGAGTTTGAGCGTGTTATGGGATTAAATGAGGATATTCTCCGTTTTATGACAATAACTATAGATGCAGTGGAAGAAAACCCCTCTGTTATGATGCAAACCAAGCCAGAACGTCCACGCTCTGAAAAAACAGAGAGACAGGTGTCTCAAAACCATGCTGAAATTAATAATGAATTGCCTGCTGAGAGAGTTTAAAAATGACCCAATTAGAAATTACAAGAGAGGCAATCCGCCGACCACAAAATAGACGCCGTAAGTCATGTCCTTTCTCTGGTCCTAATGCCCCCAAAATTGATTACAAGGATGTGAAATTACTAACTAGATTTGTTTCTGAGAGAGGAAAAATAGTTCCATCCCGGATTTCCGCCGTATCAGCAAAGAAACAGCGTGAATTATCTAATGCAATTAAACGGGCACGTTTTTTAGCTTTAATGCCATATGCTTCTATTTAAAAAGGATGATGGATAATGGAAATTGTACTTTTAGAGCGCGTTGAGAAACTTGGTAAGATTGGTGATGTTGTTAACGTAAAACCTGGATACGCAAGAAATTTTTTGTTACCTCGTGGGAAGGCATTGCGAGCTAACAAACAAAATTTAGCAAAATTTGAAGCAGAGCGTAGCGCTATAGAAGCTCGAAATGCAGATGCAAAAAAAAGCGCGGAATTGCTATCTGATTCTATAGGAGATCTTAACGTCGACATCGTCCGAGCGGCTTCTGAAATGGGTCAATTATATGGTTCTGTGACATCGCGTGATATATCAGAGGCAATTTCAAAAGCTGGATATGAAGTTGAAAAAAGACTAGTGGTAATGGACGCCGCTATTAAAACATTAGGTTTGTTTACAATAAAATTGGCACTTCATCCCGAGGTTAGTAAGAAAATCGTAGTCAATGTTGCACGTTCACTTGAAGAAGCAAAAATACAATTAGAATCTGGGAAGGCAGTGATTACAGACCTGAATGAGGAGAGCCAAGACGAGACTTCGCAGCTGGCTGCAAAAATTGAAGTTAAAAATAATAATGACGAGGTTCAAAGCGATAAAGACGACACTGAGAATGTTCAGTAGCTAAAAAAATAATTAAGTATTTATTATTAATAAGCTAATCAATTCAAGTTATTGCTTTTTTTAAACGTAAAAATACCAGCCGCTCTTGATGGTTGGTATTTTTTTTGAGTTATCCCTGTTATCCTCGTTTTCCACAACTAGAAAAGAAATTAGATTAGGTATAATCTATTAAACATGAGTGATAATAAAAATGATAAAACTATAGCACTATTTCCTCAAAATGATGCTGGGGTGAATTCCGTACGTTCCATGCCAAATAATATTGCCGCTGAACAAAATTATCTTGGAGCACTTTTATATGACAACCTGGTTCTAGATAAAACTAATGACTTGATTCGGCCTGAACATTTTTTCGACCCATTGCACGGCAAGATATTTGAGTCAGCGGCTAAATTGATTATTCGCGGTCAAGTCGCCAATAATGTAACGCTGAAGGCAATAATAATCTCTGATCCAACTATCTCCGAAATTGACGTTGATAACTACCTAGGTGACTTAATTGATGGAATTATCTCAATCTCAGATGCTATCGATTATGCCCAAATAATACATAATAACTATCTTCGGCGTGAACTAATTCGAATTTCTGATACCATTATTAAAGATGCGACTCATCCAGATATAGAACATTCAGCTTTCCGCCAAATTGAAGCTGCTGAACAACATTTATTTAATTTAGCAGAAAAGGACAGTGCAGATGTGGGTCTCCGCCCCTTTTTATCCGTCCTAACTGAAACAATTAAACGAGCAGAAACTGCAGCTAATTCGGATGGTCATTTATCAGGATTATCTACTGGACTAACTGGTCTAAATAATCTTCTAGGAGGAATGCATAAATCAGACCTTATAATCATAGCAGGTAGACCTGCAATGGGAAAAACAGCGCTCGCAACAAATATTGCCTTTCACGCTGCTACAACCACTCGTACAGGCGAACAAGCTGCGCCTGTAGCTTTTTTCTCGCTTGAAATGTCGGCAGAACAACTTGGTCTTAGAATTCTTTCTGAGCGCTCAGAACTAGACTCTGAGAATATCAGAAGAGGTAAATTAAAAACAGAAGAATTCAATAAACTAGTAAACGCTAACCGTGAAATTAATATGGCACCATTTTTCATTGATGACACCCCTGCTTTGTCAATAAGTCAACTTGCAAGCCGTGCTAGAAGAATGAAACGCACCTCAGGACTAGGACTTATCGTGGTTGACTACCTTCAACTGCTACAAGCCCAAATTGGAGTTAAACCAGAGAACAGAGTTCAGGAGATTTCAAATATAACGCGCTCTCTGAAGGCGCTTGCCAAAGAGCTAGATATTCCTGTTCTTGCTTTATCTCAGCTGTCCCGCGCAGTTGAACAAAGAGAGGATAAAAGACCTAATCTAGCAGACCTGCGAGAATCTGGTTCAATAGAGCAAGATTCCGATGTGGTAATGTTTGTATATAGAGAAGAATATTATCTTTCTAAGAGCGAGCCAGAAAGAAAAGATAACGAAACAACGGAAAAATATAATGAACGCTATGATAATTGGACAAAAAGACTTGAGAAATCAACTGGTCTTGCAGAAATTTTAATTGCAAAGCAACGGCACGGACCAGTGGGAAATGTAACCGTTCAATTTGAAGGAAGACTCACAAAATTTCATGATCCAATCTCCTCAGGTTATCTTCCAGAAAATTTTTAATAGATTTATTTGTAAAAAAATACCAAAATCGAAATTTATGTGTCTCACTAGATTTTTTTTGGGAACCAATTTGTGTCAACTGAGCTATCACAATTCATTATTGACCTGGGGCAACTAACGCGAAATTGGCAGTGGTTAGATGCAAAAACCAATGCCAATTGCCATACCGCTTGTGTGGTAAAAGCAGATGGCTATGGACATGGGATGAATGCCGTTGCTTTCAGTTTGTTCGAAGCCGGATGCCGAACTTTTTGCGTTGCAAGACTCGAAGAGGCGGTTCAGCTTCGTTCCTTTTTAATACAAAAAAATGTTGGGATAGATATTGTTGAAATTATATCTTTTGACGGCTTACAAACAAGTGATATTGGTTTATACCAAAGATATGAAATAATACCTGCGCTTAAACAGGTTTCTGAGATTGAATTTTCTATAAATATTGCTCGCAACGCGGCCAAGAAATTTCCAGTTTGGATGCAACTAGATACCGGAATGAACCGTCTGGGGATTTCAGAAAACGAATTAAACTCATTTTTTGAAGAAGGCTTTGTCAATGACATGAATGGTCTTGATGTCAAAGTTATAATGAGCCATCTCTCTTGCTCTGACGCACCAAATCATAGTGCAAATGAGAAACAAAGAACGCGTTTTATTAAAATGAGTAAAAAATTTCAAACAGCATCATTGTCATTATCCGCAAGCCATGGCATTCTAATATCAAAAAATTTTCATTTTGGTATCACACGTCCAGGAATTGCACTTTATGGTTATCAGGACAATCCAGGCATAAACTTTGGATGTAAACCAATCCTAAATTGGATGGCACCAATATTACAAATACGTAGCATAAATAAAGGTGAACAAATCGGTTATGGTGCTGATTATACTGCGAGCCAACCTATGCGTATTGCAACAATTGGCGCCGGTTATGCCGATGGTTACAATCGTTCTCTTTCCAGTTTTGGGAAAATTGAGGTAGGTGGTTATATCTGCAAACCAGTCGGACGTATTTCTATGGACAGTTTAGTAATAGATATATCAAATGTTCCTGAGGGATATTTGGCAGAAATATCAGAAGTGTGCCTTCTTGGTGAGCATTATAACGCAAAAGATATGGCTTATGATTTGTCGACTATAAGCTATGAAATTCTTACCAACCTTGGTTCCAGGCCAAAACGATTATACAAAAAATAGATAAAACAGCTTCATACCTTTGAAAAAATAACTTGTTTAATAAATTTTCTAAAAATTAAAATTTAAAATCGAGTAATTTTATAGATTTAAAATTGAGATGCATGGTACAAGATAATTATTTTTGTTTTAAAAAGGGTCCGTATAATGGGTTTTTTTCAATCACTCGGACGAAGCGGTTTAAGATTATGCCACATGATAGGCAGCATAGCATTATTTCTAGTTCTTTCATTACGTTGGTGTCTGATACCACCTTTTTATGGTAAGCAGATAGTGAGACAGCTTATTGATGTTGGCTACCACTCTCTTCCTGTGGTTGGACTAACAACACTTTTCTCTGGAATGGTACTTGCTCTTCAGAGCTATACTGGTTTTGCGCGTTTTTCGGCTGAAGACACTGTTGCGACTGTTGTAGTTCTTTCCGTTACTCGTGAGCTTGGGCCAGTTTTAGCAGGATTAATGGTTGCTGGCAGAGTTGGGGCTTCGATCGCTGCTGAAATTGGGACTATGCGCGTTACTGACCAGATTGATGCTCTCGAAACACTATCAACAAGACCTATGCAATATTTAGTGGGACCTCGATTGATAGCAGGAACAATATGCCTTCCTATATTAGTTCTAATTGGCAATATTATCGGAGTTTTCGGAGGTTATCTAGTTGGAATTTATAGGCTTGGATTTAATTCTACCGTATATCTCTCTAGAACATTAGAATTTCTTGAGTTTAGTGATGTAATGTTAGGGCTTTTAAAAGCAGCTATATTTGGATTTATTATTGCTCTGATGGGATGTTATCATGGATATTATTCCGGTCGTGGCGCGGAGGGCGTTGGAAAGGCTACAACAAATGCGGTTGTTTCTGCTTCAATATTGATTCTAATAGCTAATTATTCTGTCACTGCTTTGTTCTTTGGATAATTAAAATGACTGATAAAAAAAAACGGAATGTAAAAATAAAAATCTCAAATCTTGTTAAGAATTTTGGAGGAGATAATGTTCTTAACGGATTCAGTTTATCATTAAAAAAAAGTGAGTCTCTTTGTTTAATTGGCACATCTGGAAGTGGAAAATCAGTGGCTTTAAAATGTCTAATTGGATTGCTGTCTCCTGACTCTGGTTCAATAACGGTAGATGACCAAGAGACTATAGGACAAAGTAGGCGTCAACATGAAGCGATGCTCAAGCGTTTTGGAATGACCTTCCAGTTTGGCGCCCTCTTTGATTCTCTTCCTGTTTGGGAGAATGTTACCTTCAGGTTACGTCAAAAAGAAAAATTAAATAAAAAAGAAGCAAAAGAAATAGCTGGAGATATCCTAAGCCAACTTGGCCTAGCTCACCAAGTACTTGAACTTTTCCCAGCTGAATTATCCGGGGGTATGCAGAAAAGGGTTGCAATAGCAAGGGCGATAGCAGACAAGCCTGAAATTCTTTTATTTGATGAACCAACATCAGGTCTTGACCCCATAACTTCTGGTGTCATTAATGATTTGATTTTAAACTCAGTTAATAGAATTGGTGCAACTACCCTTACCATCTCCCATGATATGGCATCTGTTCGCCAAATTGCAGATACAGTCGCAATGTTGCATAATGGACGCATAATATGGTGTGGCCCTATTAAAGATATAAATCACACAGGTATTTCCGAAGTTGACCAATTTGTAAATGGCAAACCTTATGGACCCCTTACAACGAATAAAAGAGAAACACCTCAAACGAAGCAAACTGAGATATCAGTTTAATGGGGAAAAATACTCAATTTCACTGCCAACAATGTGGATCTGTTTACCCCAAATGGTCAGGTAGATGTGAAGCTTGCAGTGCTTGGAATAGTATCGTTGAAGAACAAATTAGCAGTAGGCCAAGTCTCGCAAAATCTGCAAAATCAGCCAGAAAAATTGAATTTTATTCCTTTACTGATCAAAAAAATGACCAGGAAACCAAAAGATTATTATCAGGTATATCGGAGTTTGATCGAGTAACAGGTGGCGGTATTGTGCCAGGTTCAGCTATTTTAATTGGAGGAGACCCTGGTATCGGGAAATCAACATTATTATTACAAATTGCATGCAGTATATCTCGAAGAAAAAATCAAACCATATATATAACAGGAGAAGAGTCAGGAGACCAAGTGAGACTTAGAGGTCAGAGATTGGGTATTTCAAACACAAATATAAATGTTGCAACTGCAACTAATGCTACTGACATCTCAGAAACCATCAAGAGAACTCCAGAGCTTGAACTAATTATCATTGATTCGATCCAAACTATGTATCTACCTGCCTTAGATTCTAGTCCAGGAACAGTAAGTCAGGTTCGAGCATCTGCACAAGAATTAATTCAAGCAGCAAAAACAAATGATACAGCTCTTATTTTTGTTGGCCATGTAACCAAAGATGGCGCAATAGCAGGACCAAGGGTACTTGAACACATGGTTGATTCTGTTCTTCATTTTGAAGGAGATAGAAGCCATCATTTTAGGATATTGAGAGGAATCAAAAATCGATTCGGCGCTACTGATGAAATAGGGGTTTTTGAAATGACGGCAACTGGATTAAATGAAATTTCCAACCCTTCAGAATTATTCCTTGGGGAGAGAAAAAATGAGATGGCGGGAACTGCTATTTTTGCCGCAATTGAAGGAAGCAGACCCTTATTGGTAGAAATTGAGGCACTTGTTGCACCCTCCCCCCTCGCAAGCCCTAGAAGAAATGTTGTTGGCTGGGAGTCTAGCAGACTAGCTATGCTAACTGCTGTGTTAGAAGCGAGATGTGGGATCCCTCTTTCTGGAAGAGACATATTTCTAAATGTTGCTGGTGGCATGAAAATTCAAGAACCTGCAGCGGACCTGGCAGTTGCGGCTGCTCTAATTTCATCGGTTAGAAACCACCCACTTCCTGATAGGTCCGTCTTTTTTGGAGAGGTCGCACTCTCATCCCAGATTAGGCAAGTTTCGCAGGCAGAACAACGGCTCAAGGAGGCAAAAAAACTTGGGTTTGAAAAGGCCTTCCTTCCAAGACCAATGAAAAGGAATAAGATTAACGCTGACCTTCAATTAACTTATTCAGAAAATTTATCTGATTTGATTGACATTCTTGATAGGATATCGTGATTATAAAATCGAGTATTACCAAATCTAGCATAAAAGTCCGAAGAATATGGAATTCACAAGCCTAAATTATATAGACTATATTGCTCTAGTTATTTTATTTATATCCGCAATGTTATCAACAATTCGAGGTATGACGCGTGAGTTTCTTGGATTAGTAGGTTGGTTCGTAGCTATTTTTATTTCAAAATTAACTTCACCAATTCTTGTTCCCATTCTTGAAGGGTTCATTTCAGTGGTTTATGTTATCATCCCTCTTTCATTGGTCATACCTTTCTCAGCTGCTTTCATCGTTTGGTATGTTTTCGCAAGTGTTGTTTCACCAAGCTTATCTCGCGCTGGTTTAGGTGCTTTAGATGGCGGAATGGGAGTGTTTTTTGGGCTTGCAAGAGGAGCTGTTATAATAGTTCTATCTTATCTGGCACTTTTATATCTTTTTGGTGGATCTAATAAAATTCCTGATGTTGTTAAAGAATCAAATGCTTCGCGTTTTTCCATCTTTCTGATTAATACCACCAAACCAATATTACCTAATATAATTCTAAAGCAATTTAATAATTTATCACTCTTAGAAATTAAATCACCAGGCTCAAACACATTGAATGCTGACCCTAAACCTGTTGAAAAAAGTGAGAATCAGGAAAATGTCAAAACCAATACTCAAAACACCGTTGAATTTGAGACAGATAAAAAACCGGCTTCGGCAAACCTAACAGTAAGAGCTGTTGAATAAGGATGAGCAAAAGTAAACTGCTTCCATTTGAGAATGATGAAATTTCAGAAGAGTGCGGAATTTTTGGAATTTTTGGTTCCTCTGAAGCACATCTTCTTACTGCTCTAGGATTGCATGCTCTTCAGCATAGAGGACAAGAAGCGACTGGTATGGTTAGCTTTGATGGAAAACAATTTAAAGCAAAGCGAGGGCTTGGTCACGTAAGCGAAAATTTTAATGCCGCCTCAATGAAAATGGATGAATTAGCCGGATACGCAGCCATAGGACATAACCGTTACTCTACAACAGGGCAATCTGAAATTAGAAATATACAGCCCTTTTTAACAGAGCTAGCTTTTGGAGATTTTGCAATTGCCCATAACGGAAATCTCACAAATGCAGAACGAGTCAGAGGATCGCTAATTGATACTGGTAGCCTTTTCCAATCAACTACAGATACAGAAACAATCATTCACCTAATCGCCCGATCCAAGAGAAATAAAGTGGAAGATCGCATTAAAGAGGCATTAGTTCAAATAGAGGGGGCATATGCACTTGTCGCTCTTGTAGACAAAATGATGATAGGTATAAGAGATCCACTTGGAGTGCGTCCCTTAATTCTTGGGAAACTTAACAATTCATATATTCTCACATCCGAGACATGTGCCCTTGATATCATTGGTGCTGATTATATAAGAGATATTGAACCGGGAGAAATGGTGCTGATTACTAAGAATAGTTTTAAAAGCTTGCGAATTTCAGAGCCTTTAAAAAGTCGATTCTGTATCTTCGAATATATTTATTTTTCTCGTCCAGACTCTGTTATTAATCAAAAATCTGTATATAATGCGAGAAAAATGATCGGCGCTGAACTAGCTAGAGAGTCCAAAGTTTCGGCTGATCTAGTTATTCCTGTCCCTGACTCAGGCGTTCCAGCAGCACTTGGATATGCACAAGAATCGGGTATTCGGTTTGAGTTTGGTATTATTCGAAATCATTACATTGGCAGAACTTTTATACAGCCATCGCAAGATGCCCGGTCTTCTGGTGTTATGATGAAACACAATGCAAATGCAAATATTATTAGCGGTAAGGATATTATTTTAGTGGATGACTCTATAGTGCGTGGAACAACTTCACGTAAAATTGTAAAAATGATGAGGGAAGCAGGAGCTAAATCTGTTCACATGAGAATAGCAAGTCCTCCAACAACAAACCCATGCTTTTACGGAGTTGATACTCCAAGTAAGGAAAACTTAATCGCTGCGCAATTAAATTTAGAGGATATCCGAAGTGAGATAGAAGCTGACAGCCTTGCGTTTATATCTATTAACGGATTGTACAGAGCTATGGGAGAGACAAAACGTAATACAAAATCTCCACAATATTGTGATGCCTGCTTTACGGGTGATTATCCGATAGCACCAAGTAGAAATTTTATTTCAAGGAGTAAGAACGATGTTAGTTGAGAAACCCCTTTTTGGGAAGATTATATTGCTTACCGGTGCGAGTAGAGGAATAGGTCGCGCTGCTGCAATAGCGTGTGCTAAAGAAGGTGCAGAATTAATTATTACAGGTAGGACCGTAGGGGCTCTGGAAGAAGTAGACGACGAGATCAGGAAATTAGGAAGCAAATCAACAATTGTCGAACTCGACTCTAAAGATTTGCCCGCAATACCTAGATTAGCTAAAGCAATACACGATAAATGGGGTAGACTTGATGGCTTTGTTGCAAATGCTGGCCAGCTTGGACAAATGTCACCAATGCCACATATAGAACCTGATGCATGGGACGAGACGATACTTGTTAATTTGACATCTGTGTGGCATCAAATACGAAACTTTGATCTATTATTGAGAGCAGCACCATCTGCTCGAGTTGTTTTAATGTCATCTGCTGCTGCATTAGGTCCCCGTGCTTATTGGGGGGCGTATGCTGTTTCGAAGGCTGGAATAGAGGCTATGGGCCGAGCTTGGGCAGCTGAGAGCGAGAAGACTAAAATTAAAATCAATATGATTGACCCAGGCGGTACTCGCACCGGAATGAGAGCGGCGGCCTTTCCTGGCGAGGACCCGCTTACACTTCCGACACCTGAAGATATTTCTCCTGCTTTTGTCGCTTTAATGCGAGATGATTGCCCTCATAATGGTGAACTTATAAAAGCAAGAGACTATATTTCCACATAAAATATTTTTTAATACTCTACCGCTTTGATTTAGTTCTTGTTGCACGAATTGCAAACCGGTGAGGATCGATTATTTTCATTATGTTTCTCTCTAACCCAGGTGGCCTACCGGCAATTTTTCTTGCCAAAATTAGCCCTAGTAAGGGGGCGTTGGTAAGCCCACGTGAACCAAGTGCACTAAAAAGATGAATTGTATCATGCCAGTCACCAACTAATGGCCATCTGTCCTGACTAGCAAGACGTTTTGAAACTCGACCCTGTAATTGATAAGTATCTAAAATCTGTTTTTGCAATGCATCCGGTAAAAGACTAATATTATAATTATGTCCTCTTTGTGTAACTTGCGTAGTAGCTGATAAATCGAAACTTGCACCTAAAACTTGTTTTCCGTTAATCATTGGAGTTAAATACCCACCAAACTGAAGACCTACAGAGAGATTATTTAGTGTTGTGTTTTTTGGGAGAAAGCTAAGTTGTCCAGATGTTACCTGCAAATTTAATGAAGGAAGTGAGAATTTCTCGAGAAATTTGGGAAGACCTGCTCCGATACACAACACAATGTCAGTTGCCGTAAGTATAATGCCAGTTGTAGTTGTTAACTCCCATCTCCCTTTTCTCTTTACGAGCGAAGATATTGATACACCTGTAAGCACTTCACTATCATTTAGCATTTTTTTAGTAAATTTTGATGGATCTATAAGTTGCCCCGCTGACTGAAAGAAACCATCCTGCTCAATTGCTAAATTTGCTATTTGCGACAACTGGCGTGAGCTGGCTTCTTCAACTAACTCATTTGGCCATTCTTGTTCAGCCATCTTTTTTTGTCTTTTTCCCTGCTTTTCTGGATAATGCAAGCTAATAAGTCCTTTGTGTAAGACTACACCCTGTTGCAAGGAAAGCTCTCTTGCATAGGAAAAACAAGCAAGTGACATTTGCATAGAAGGGTGCGGAGCAGCTATCAACTGGGGCCCTTGTAAACCAACCGGATTACCAGATGCACCACCTGCAATCGTTTCTGAGGCTTCTACAACGATATGCCTGATATTTGTTGCCCTTAGACCATGGGCTATACTAGCCCCTGCAATACCAGCCCCAATTATGATTACCTTTTTATCTGAATGAGAATAATATCTGGAAAGACCAGCTGTATAGTATCCGGTCAACATTTCTCTTTTTTTGCCAAATCCCCCTTTTTTTTCGATCTCAAACCCCGCTTTTCTAAGCCCATCCTTTACCAATGCTGCAACTGAAAAACTTGCAATAGTTGCTTTTGATGCAGATAGTCTAGAAATTTGGGAGAATATATTTTCAGTCCATAGCTCTTTATTTTTTGCAGGGGAGAAACCATCCAGAAACCAAATATTTGCTTTAAAATCAAGCTGTTTCATTTCGAGAAGTGCGTCACCATAATGAAGATGCAAATGTATTCTGTCCTGTAAAAATAATCTATGATGAGAACATGCCCAGTTTTCAGGCCATAGCTTTTTCAATAAAATGCTATTTCTTTGCAATTCAGGAAATGGTTTTCTTGCCTCAAATGCTAGCTCCTTATCTAATGGATAGGCCTCAAAGCTGATATAATCAATTGTACAATTAGTAGCCGATTTTTCTACTAAGTCCATTACAGCGAGAAAATTTAACCCTGTGCCAAATCCCGTTTCTGCAATTACTAAATGGTCATTGGAATTAAGAAGCGCAGCAAGATTTGTTCC